>CAZDHN010000976.1:0-1516 GCA_964505115.1 uncultured Planctomycetaceae bacterium | reverse complement strand
CCCATATCCGCGACTGCATCTCCTATTCGGAAGGCACCTCGATAACCAACGGATGCTTCGTCACCGGCAAGCCGGTCTTGCTGGGTGGAATCGTCGGCCGCCGCGAGGCGACCGGCAAGGGAGTTGTCTACGCGGTACTGGCGATGTGCGAGCAACTTGGCATCAAGGTCGGCAAAGCCCGGGTGGTCGTGCAGGGGTTCGGCAACGTGGGCTCCGTTGCGGCAACCGAACTGGCCAGTCACGGCGCGACTATCGTGGGCGTGGCCGATCTGTCGGGTGGAGTGGCCAAGGCCGACGGCCTGGACATCAACGCGCTGCTTGCGCACTGTCGCCAGACCGGTTCGGTGGCCGGCTTCGAGGGCGCCACGCCAATCGACGGAGCCGAGGTCCTGGAACTGGATTGCGACATCCTCATCCCGGCGGCGGCCGGATCGCAGATTACGGAGCAGAACGCCGGCGCGATCAAAGCCCGACTGGTGGCCGAAGGGGCGAATGCCCCGACCACGCCGCGTGCCGACGAGATTCTCAACCAGCGCGGCATCCCGGTTATACCCGACATCCTCTGCAACGCGGGCGGCGTGTTTGTTTCCTACTTGGAATACACGCAGGAGACGCAGCGCGAACAGATGACGCTTGCCGAGGTCGAGCAGCGCCTGGCCGAGCGGATGAAGCAGCGCTTCGACGAAGTGCACGCGTCGGCGCATCAAGAAAAGCTCTCGATGCGCGACGCGGCAATGAACATGGCGCTTAGCAACGTCGTCGAGGCGGTAACCGCCCGGGGTTTCCGACCGTAGTCCCGGCCGATTCAGACTATGCCGGGTGCCACTGGCGCCCGCGCCAGTGCAATACAAACCGGGGCTTGTTCGTTACTGGTCCAGGAGATCGTTGCGCGTATGTGCGGTCACAAATGGGTGTACGCGGAACGGGCCCCAGAAACGCCAACTAACAAGCTCCGAGCTAATCAGCACTGGCGAGACGCCAGTGGCACCCTGCAACCACCCATCAATTGGCCTGTTACTGAGCACCAGTACCGGCCGATTCAGGTTCAGACTATGCCCTGCGCCAGCATTGCGTCGGCCACCTTAACGAACCCGGCAATGTTGGCGCCCTGGACGTAGTTGACGAACGAACCGTTCTGGCCGTACTTGACACAGTTTTCGTGGATCGAGTGCATGATTTGGCGAAGCCGCTGGTCGACTTCCTCGCGCGGCCAGTGCAGGAACCCGCGGTTCTGGGCCAATTCCAGCCCGGAAACGGCCACGCCGCCCGCGTTGGCGGCCTTGCCCGGCCCATAGAGGATTTTCGCGCCCTGGAATACGTCGACCCCGTCGGGCACGGTGGGCATGTTGGCGCCTTCGGAGACGCAAATGCAGCCGTTTTCGACCAGCGCCCTGGCATCCAAGGCGTCGATCTCGTTTTGGGTCGCGCTGGGGAAGGCCAGATCGCACTTGACGCCCCACGGACGCTCGTTGGCGAGGAACTTCGAGCCCTTAAACTTCTGGGCGTACTCGTGGAT
>CAZDHN010000975.1:0-1539 GCA_964505115.1 uncultured Planctomycetaceae bacterium | reverse complement strand
CTGATCTTGCAGTTCGGGCAAGCGTATTGCGTGCTGAAGAGCCGGTCGTGCCAAACGGCACCCTTGGGTAGCTTCTCCTCGTGGACCGCCAGCACCAGGCCGTCGCCGTGACGGGTCGCCAGGTTGACCGATTCGGCCAAGCGGGTCTCAATGCCCTCGCGAACCACGACGCGGTCGATTACCGCCTCGATATGGTGCGCCCGTTGACGGACCAACTCCGGCGGCTCGTGCGCGTCGATCACTTCGCCGTCTACCCGGGCGCGAATGAAGCCGGCCTTGCGAATGGCCGCGAACGTATCCTTGTGTTCGCCCTTGCGGCCGCGGACCATGGGGGCCAGCACCATCAGCCGGGTGCCGGAGGGCAGCGACAACAGTTCATCGAGAATTTGCTCGGGCGTTTGCTGGCGGATCGGCTCGCCGCACTGGTGGCAATTGGCTTCACCCAGCCGGGCCATCAGCAGCCGCATGTAGTCGTAAATCTCGGTGACCGTGGCCACCGTGCTCCGAGGGTTGCGGATACCCGCCCGCTGATCGACAGAAATCGTCGGCTGCAGCCCCTCGATCAGGTCCATGTCGGGCCGTTCCAACTGATGCAGGAACTGGCGGGCATAGACCGAGAGACTTTCGATGTACTGCCGTTGCCCCTCGGCGTAGAGCGTGTCGTAGGCCAGCGAACTTTTGCCCGACCCGCTGGGGCCGGTGACAACCACCATCTGGTTGCGCGGTATGTCCAGATCAAGGTCCTGCAAGTTGTGAACGCGGGCCCCGCGAATCCGGATGCTTTCATCCGGGATATTCTCGGCCGTGTTGCTTGCGTCCGGGGTGCTATTGGCCAAAGTGTTGTTGTCCACGGCGGCCTTTGGATCTCGGGTTGAACCGCTCCTGCCTGGTATAGGAGGGCGGTTTACGACGGTCCCAAGCTATTCAGAATAACAGACCGGGCCGAGCGGGGCAAGAATTGGCCACACCGGGGACTGGTCCATTTTTCGGTTGAAAGACGCTTTTGGCTGATAAACGACGGCCGAAACCATGGACCTGTCCCCCTCGCGCCACGTTGCGAGTTTGCATTCGATGGCGAGGGACTCGGAGGCCCGTCGTACTTCATACGGTGCCATCCAAGGGCCACTAAAGGGGACAGGTCCATGTTTTCGGCTTGCACGTCCGGCGAAATGGGAAACCAATCGGCCGAAAAATGGACCAGTCCCCGGCGTGGCGAACTCTTGCCCCAACCTGCGGGATGATGTATTCTGAAATGGGCGGTATGTTGCTGGTAATTTTCGGGAATTCCGGTTTTCATGCCGGCCATGCGACTATTCACGATTCCCCGTCAAGGGAGATGTCAAGGAGATACTGTCAGGGGAGACACCCAATCGGGCCAGCAACCGGTTGAGTAACCGCGTCAGCGAGGGAGCCATGGGCAAGGGAAAGCGATCCTCGCGCAACACGAAAAAGGCCGTCCGAACGCCTGCCACCAAGTTCTCTCATCTGAAAAAGCGGTTGGACAAGAACCGCAATCTTGGGGTGCTTAAGGCGAAGACG
>CAZDHN010000974.1:0-1548 GCA_964505115.1 uncultured Planctomycetaceae bacterium | reverse complement strand
GCAGGCAGTCGCTCGACGTCAGCCCGCTCCGCGAGATTGCCCAGGCGCGCGGCACGCCAATCTTCGAGCCCGAAAACGTTAATGACCAAGAAGCCCGGATGCGGCTCATCGAATATCAGGCCGACCTGCTGGTGGTTTGCGATTACGGGCAGATCCTCTCGGCCGAGACGCTGGCCACCGCTCGACTGGGAGGGATCAACATTCACGGCTCGTTGTTGCCCAAGTATCGCGGTGCCGCGCCGGTCAACTGGGCAATCCATAACGGCGACACGGAAACGGGTGTCAGCATCATCCACATGACACCCCGCTTGGACGCCGGGCCGGTGATCGAGCAAGGGCAAACGCCGATCGGGTCGGAAGAAACGGCCGATCAACTCGAAGAGCGGCTGGCGGCAATCGGTGCTAAACTGGTCGGCGGCGCCATCGACGCCATTGAATCCGGTCGAGTGGAAGCCTTGCCGCAGGACGCCAGCCTGATCTGCAAAGCGCCCCGGCTGAAGAAGACCGACGGCGCTATCGATTGGAGCCGGTCGGCCGCCGCGATCAAGAACCAGATTCGGGCGATGCAGCCCTGGCCCAAGGCGTATACGTTCCTGCATCGCGCGGAGAAGGCGCCGCTAAGGTTGATCGTCGGCCCGGTCGCGATAGACGATGCCGTGCAGCCCGATGCCGCGGCGGGCACGCTCATCAAGGCTTCCGGCGACCGGCTGGTCGTGGCCTGCGGCGAGGGAGCCGTTGCCATTCTGAGCGTACAGCCGGCCGGCAAACGCCTGCTTTCCGCCGCCGAATTCCTCCACGGCAGCCGCATCCACCCCGGCGACCGCTTCGGCCCGGGGTGAACGCGGCAGTTCAGTCCAGGCACTTCACGATAGCGGCCTAATCCCCCCCCAAGCCATTGTTTCCCCGCGATTCTTACGTTACAATCATGGCCTTGCGGCAGGGGACGGCGTTGACTTACCGTATCTTTCGATGCACACCCCGCAACAGATGGATGGTAGTCGGATCCCTAGAGGCTAGGAGATTACATGGCTATTTCACGGAATCTTGTCGATGCAGCCAAGTTTAATCCGAAGGCCGAGTTTCCCTACGAACTTCGGCAGCAGGACTTCGAGATTGCGATGCGGGACGTATACGACTTCTTCTATGACGTGAATTTTCAATTGGCGAAGAAGGGTCTTCGGCGACTTGACGACATGCTGCGGCCTGCCATCATGTCTGGCGTGTTGTCGGATATGCTCACGGCGAGCCTCGCCAGCCACAGCCGGGTACTTACGGAGAATCGATACTTCAACGGCCATCCGGATTTGGTTGTTCAGGGGGTCTATCCGGAAAACTCCGTAAAGGCAGGGGAAGACGGAGTAGAGATCAAGACTACCCGCAAGGCTGGCGGCGCCGTGGACACGCACGGGGCTCGAGATCAATGGATGTGCGTTTTCGTGTACCGCGTCGACACGCAGAGCGAGCCTGCTTGCGACAGGGAGCCCATGAGGTTTACCGACGTTTACCTGGGACACGTTACGACTGAGGATTTCAGGCGTAACGCGCGCG
>CAZDHN010000973.1:0-1551 GCA_964505115.1 uncultured Planctomycetaceae bacterium | reverse complement strand
CACCACGTCGGCAAAACTCCCATGGGGCTGTTCATGGACCGCCCGGCTTGGATCGATTATCGTCATTGTCAATTGGCTCATGACGGCGCTCCTTTGAGAGCCAGGGCTTCCACTCGAGGCAGGTCCGTGGCAAAGCCCATTACCGCGTCGCATCAGGCGGGCGGCGCCTCGTAATACTGATACTGATCGGCCGTGGGTTGCCCGGTCATTGTAAGGTAGATTACCGGGTACATTAGCGTGAAGTAAGGCCCGGCGATCAGCAGACCCAAGCCGCACGGTAGGATGGCGACAATCATCAGCAGTGTGGAAATGATACCGATCACAAACAGCATCAACTTATTTCCGGTGGTTATCTCCTTCGACAGGCTCAGAGAATCCATCACTCCCACGTTCCGGTCGAGGATCAGGTAGTAGTACTGCGAGAACATCAACGAGAAGATAATGCCCGGAATTATCAACGCCACGAAGCCGACCACCATTATCAACCAGAACAGGATACTCGCCAGCAGGACGGTAAGGAAGAAGGGAGCGCCGGTGAAGATGTCTTCCAATCCGGCGTCTTGGCCGCGGGCGACCTTGAGAAAGAAGAGCGACTGACCGATCGCTATCCAAACGGAGAAGAGCGTCGAGACCAGATTTCCCAGTATGGAAGCAGTCACCGCGATCACCTCGTCGCCGGCCATTGCTCCCACCATGGTGGCGAACACACCCACCACGCCCTGAACGACCATATTTATTACGAAGACGACAATTACCGCCAGCAGGCACATTCCCCAATTGTCCTTGAAGATATCCCACGTGCGGCCAAAGATGTCGCCGATCTCGATTATCGAGGGCGTGAACGGTCCGCTGGACACGCCCGGCCGGGGACCGGCCGCGGTGTAGTCGCCGGGTGAGCGGTACGGGTTGTCCGGATCGCCGGTCGGTTGCGGGCCTTCCGAAGCGAATGGGCTTCCAGCCGCCATGCCGGGCGAAGGTTGAGAAGCGAACGGGCTGCCGGGTGGCGGGCTGGCTGGTGGCGGACTGGCGGGTTCTGGCCTGACGGGCGGCGGGCTGGCCGCGCCAGGGGTGGGAACTGTCAAAATCGACCCACACTCCGGGCATTTCGCCTGTTTGCCGGCCGTCTCGTCCGGGGTCCGCAACAACTTACTGCACTGTGAGCAGCGAAATTCGATCGGCATGGTATCCTAGCTCTCTGGAGTCAGATCGGAAAAGGCGCGCCGCGGCCGATGCCACCGACGCCCGCCAACTGGACGTACCATACCAAAAATGACCGCCAAGCCGCAAGCGGAGGGGACCACCCGTAGCTGAATTCGCAAGAATTCAGCCGTAATGCGAAGAACCTAATTCTTGCTAATCCGGCTACGAAACCGCCGGCTTCCGCCGGCGGCTATTGGGACACACAAGGAGACACAATGGCCGGCCCGCCTACCGGACCCGAGCTTGTCGTGGTAACCTGGGTGCCATGCTCTCGCCCGCCGAAATACTGGGACCCAACGGCCGGATTGCCGCCCGACTGAAAAACTACGAGCACCGATCCGAGCAGATGGA
>CAZDHN010000972.1:0-1554 GCA_964505115.1 uncultured Planctomycetaceae bacterium | reverse complement strand
CGGTTCGACCGGAATGAACTCGACCACGCCGCCGTCGACCGGGACGCCATCGAGTTGAACCATCCCGGAGACAGCCGCCCGCGCCGGACCATCGTATGTCCGGCCGCAGCCGGTCAGCAGGACCACGAACCCGCAAACAGCACAGCAAGAGGCGGTCTTTCCGATGAGCACTTGCATCGCGTTTCCTCGATTGTGCCGCGCGTGACGGAAGTCGGTACGCTACGCCGCGCAGGACAAGATGTCGGCCATTATAACGCTATAACGCGTCGGATGGAAGACGCATACCGTTGGTTTGGGTGCGCCATTCCGGGCCATTCCGGGGACAGCCATTCCGGGGACATGAACCGATTATGGTCGTTTGGGCAATTTCGGCGGGCGGCCGGGCTTTCGGGGGCGGAGGGCAGTTCCGGGGACACAATACCTCGAGTTCCGAGTTCCGGAGTTCCGGGGACACAATACCTAATTCCCGCCTTTTCTTCTTCGGCTTTTGCGTGGTTTTGGTTTTGGGCCGGGTTTCTGGGGTTTCAAAACGCGGGCGACTACAGCCCGGCCTATCTGGCGTTGCAGCAATACGTCCGCCTCCCGCTGGCGTTACTCGCCCCACAAGTCCGTCTACGATGTCGGCTTCCGCGTGATTTTCACGGCCGGGCAGCGGGAGTTGGCCGGCTGTTCGTACGATGGCGACTACTCGGGTCGCATGGCGCGGTCGATTAGGTCGCGGTCGAAGTAGTTGATCGACATGCCGGCGTCGACGATTAGACGCTGGGCGTTGATGCCGCTGGAACGGGGGCTGAGCAAGAAGGCGGCGGCGGCGGCGGCCTCTTCCGTTTGGACGGCCCGCCGGCGCGGGATGACCTGCTCGGCGTAGAGATACGACTCGACGTAGCCCGGGATGCCGGCCGAGGCGGACGTTTTGAGCAGGCTGGGTGCCACGGCGTTGAATCGCACTTGCGAGAAGCGGCTGAACGATTTGGCCAGGAAGGCCAGCGACGAATCCAGGGCGGCCTTGATCGGGGCCATGTAGCCGTAGTTCTCGCTGGCCATCCGGGTCGTGGATATCGAGATGGTGACGACCGAGGCATCCGCTTCCAGCAAGTCCTTCATCGCGTTGGAAATGGCGATCAGCGAATAGCAGGAGATGTCCAAAGCTTGCAGGAAGGCCGGCTTGGGCGTCTCGTGGAACGGTTTCAGGCCGTCGGAGTAGTCGGCAAAGGCGATCGAATGGACCAGCCCTGCAAACCGCTCGCCGCGACTGGCCAACTCATCGCGAAGCGCCGTAATTTGCTCCTCGCGCTCGACGTCGCAGATCAACACATCCCGGCCGGCCAGCAGCTTGGCGAGGCTCGCTTTGATCTCCTCCGACTGGACCACATAGACGCATCGGGCGCCCGCCTCGTCGAGCACTCGGCCGACGTGGTAAGCAACGCTTTTGCGATTAGCCACGCCGAAGATCAAGATCGACTTGTCGGCCAGTTGGAGGAAGTCCATTGGGTAGTGGGTAGTTGATAGTTGATAGTTGATAGTTGATAGTTGATAGTTGATAGTTGATAGTTG
>CAZDHN010000971.1:0-1561 GCA_964505115.1 uncultured Planctomycetaceae bacterium | reverse complement strand
TGCCCGGGTCACCGACGGTGACCCAATCGATGTTGATAGCGTCCGCGTCCACCGCGGCGGCCGGCCAGGCCAGCAGCAGACCCACCATACACAGCTTCAAAAAGCGATTTCCAAACATCAGCAGCGTCCTCCTCGGGTGTGTGGATACCCAGTAATGGAGTTTAGCCCTAGGGCTGGTTTCATCCGCTCCGCACGGATTACCCAAAGCGTACAACCCAATCTTGGTCGGAACAAAACGGTTTGTCAATACCCTGGCGAGCCCTTCCCCCAAGAATTCACCCAAAATACCTCCACAGGGGGCCGCATTTAATCCTGCCCGAGCTTTGCGGGGCGATCGGCCGAGGCTGGTGCGGCTGCGAAGCCGGTCGTCCGGATCGAGCCGGCCCGGCGTAAAGACTCCCGTCCAATCGTGGCAAGCCACGAGCAGTTCGTTGGGTCCGCCCGGCCGCACGGCCTCCGTAACGTCGACCTCGAAGGGCCTATGCCCACCGAAGCATCCACCCACCTGCTTGCCGTTGACGTAGACTCGGCTGTTGTACTTGACGCCGCCGAAGTGGATTTTGATACGTTTTCCGCGCATCGAGTCGGGCAACTCGAACGCACGGCGGAACCAGGCCCGCTTATAGTCGACACCCCGCAAGTAACCCGGCACGCTGCAAGCCAGCCACGGCCCGTCGGCCGGCCGCTGGCCAAGTTGATCGACAACCTGATACTGCCAAGTGCCGTTAAGCGTAATTTCCTCTCGAGGCGCGGCAGCCAGCAGAATCGCGGTGCCGGCAAGCAATTGGCAGATCATGGTTTATTCCTGTTGGATGTTTATCGTCGGGTAAGTGGCAAGAAGATGTTGAGAGGCGGCCGACTAATCACCGCCAGCTTCATCATAAGCTTCCCGTTCGAATGGGTTGTCTTGATATGGTCGGCGACCGGCAAGCCAAAGGACCAAAGCCGCCAGGAGATACGCCGGCCCCATGAACGGCCCCCAGCGTTCAAACTGACGGACGTGAACCAGTTCGTGGTCGCGCGGCTTCGTTCAGTATCTTCAAAACCGGACGCCGCTGCAAGAGAGAGCCGGCTGGTGGCAAAGCCCGCCATATCAAACAAACACGGCCGCGGCCAGTCTCAACATTCTTCGTGCGTTGGTCTTCATCACGTATCTCCTGATTGTGGAAAGGTTTGGCCTGTCGATCCGGCCGATTACAGTTTGTTTCCCGCATCCTTGCGTGGCTCATTTGTTCCTTCACCCGTCTACACCCTGACTGCAATACGATCCTGCGCACAAATCAGAAAAAAATGGAGGTTCATCCGGCTGAAGCGTAGTTTTCCGTAAGTTGTTGCTAGCAGCAAGTTTCCCGGCGCTGCCAGTAAGGCCAGTGCGTTTGGCTGGGGCAAATATGCGTTTTCAGAACAAAGGGGGATATGTTTTTGTGCCTGATCGGCCCATCGTTGTGATTGGTTCGGTGCCTTCGTCGCCGCAAACCCTTGATATCCAAGGGGATCCTGATATAGCCTCCAGTCAGTCGGGCTCTGCTGGCGAGCAACCCGATCGAACGAAGGGAAGGGT
>CAZDHN010000970.1:0-1570 GCA_964505115.1 uncultured Planctomycetaceae bacterium | reverse complement strand
GCTCACTGCTCACTGCTCACTGCTCACTGCTCACTGCTCACTGCTCACTGCTCATCGCTCATCGCTCATTGGTCATTGGTCATTCTCACCATACTCCGTGCGATACTTGCCGGGCGTCCATCCGGTCCGTTTCCTGAAGACGGTGTTCATGTATTCGACGTGCTTGAACCCGCAACGCTCGGCAATTCCGCCCAGCGGCAATTTCGTCTTGACGAGTAGTTCCTTAACGCGATCGATCCGCACGCGATGGATCGCCTCGAGTATCGACCGGTTGAGCATCTTGCGAAATCGGTTTTGCAGCGCGCTGCGTGAAACGACCAAGTGGCGCAGGACGTCGTCGACGTTGATGCCCTCGCAGGCGTGTTCCCGGATGAACTGCATTGCCTTGGCAATGACCGGATCGGGGATCGCCGTAACGTCGGTGGACTGGCGGGTGACGATACCCAGCGGTGGAACATGGATCGTCTGCTCGGCGGCCGGCTTACCGCGCATCAATCGATCGAGCAACGCGGCGGCCTCCCGCCCCATCTGTTTGTGACCGGAGATGATGCTCGACAGGGGTGGATTGGCCAACTCGCAGGCGATGTCTTCGTTGTCGACGCCGATCACGGCGGCTTCTTCGGGCACGGCCACGTCGGCCTCTCGGCAGGCGTCCAACAACTGCATCGCTCGAAAATCGTGGCTTGCCATCAGCCCGACCGGCTTGGGTAGCCGGCGCACCCAGTCGGCCACCTCGTGCATTTCCTGTCTTAGGAGCCCCGGTCGCCATGGCTGCGACGTCCAGTCTTTACCGCGACACTGCCGACAACTGAATCCGGCCTCTTGGACGGTCTCTTCAAATCCCTCGTATCGCCCATCGGACCAATAGGAGCCGGGGAAACCGACGAAGCCGAAATGCGTGAACCCGCGCTCCAACAGATGCTCGGCGGCCATCCGTCCGATCGCCACCTGATCGATAAGAATTGACGGCCGGCCCAACTCGCCGGAGGTGCCGACGCTGAGGTTGACGATGGGAATACCAGCTCCAAGCGGCACCTTGGTGTGGGTGGAAATGCGGAGCCGGGTGATGATCCCGTCGCACTGCCAGTTGCGCAGCCAGGGCGAGGCCGGGTCGTCCGGGATGCGCGGCTCGACATATACCGACCAGGGCCCGTTCTCGCGGACGTACTCGGCCACGCCCTGCAATAGCCGGCGACCGCACGACATGGTTGTATCAATGATCAACCCCACGTGCGGCGGGCCGTCTCGGCGTTCGCCCTCGTGCTTCATAGTTGATAGTTAATGGTTGAAAGTTGATGGTTGAAAGTTGAAAGTTGAAAGTTGAAAGTGGTGATTGTAAGGGCTCTACTGGGATTATAGTGGCTGATGTGAATGGCGGGATCACATAGGGCCGTTTACGGTCCTTTTCCGCCGTAGGCGGTAGTAGGCCCGACGTTTACGTCGGGTTGGGTAGACCGCCACGTTCGCCACATCTCCACCCTGCCCGCCGCCTTCGGCGGCGGGCGGGGTGGGAAAGGGAAACGCAATCGGGGATGCGTTGCATTGCAAACCCGTGCTAAAGCACGGGCCT
>CAZDHN010000969.1:0-1574 GCA_964505115.1 uncultured Planctomycetaceae bacterium | reverse complement strand
AGGCTCCAAAGCCCAAACAGAAAACCCTTGCGGCGTGTCCAAAGGCCCTTCAGAACGTCGCCCAGTTCCGTACCTTCCAGATAGCCGGGCACGTAGCAGATCCAGACCACGCCGTAAATCGAAACGTGCCGGAAGTGCCGCATGCCCAGATACGCCGTCACCAGCACGATGGCCAGCCCGGGCAGTTGACGCACGCCGCGACAAGCGACCGCGTAAATCACCACCGCCAGCGAGATGCCGTACAGTGCAAGCCATACGGAACAGGACTCCTGCTGCCAAAGCGGCATCCACTCCAGGATCAGCGGCCGCTCGAGCGACAGTGCATGGGCCAGATAGGGCACGTAGGCGAATCCGTACGGATTGACGGTAGTCAGGGCAACCATCGCCAGGCCGGCCACAACCAGGTGCCCAACCCGGGCAAGCGCCTTCCAAATGCCGACGCCGTCGGCCGCCTCGCGAATCAGCCGTTCGAGCGAGTAGAGCCCAAAAATTCCGACCCCGGCCACGAAGCCGGCGTGAAGGTTCAACCAGATAACGAAGATCGGCAGCCAGACGACCAGCCACCATCGCCGGCCGCGACGGTCTGCTTCCAGCAGCAATAGCAAGACGGTCAACAGCAGGAGCGTGAAGACCTGGGCGCGAATCGTGGTGAAGCCGACCCAGGCCAAGCCGATCGCCGGCAGTGCCAGCCAGAGGAACACCCGCTCGTCCGCTCCACGCAACCGGGCGCAGAAGACACAAGCGGCCGCGGTGGCCGCCGTGAGCAGATACTTCAGCGCCATCAGTCCGACGCTGCCGAGCCCCAAGCCGACGGTGACCGTGTAGAGCACCGCTCCGGTGCCCCATTCGTGATGGACCACCGGCGCGATTGTCGGCGTGTAGGCGAAGATGTCGCGGACGGGTATCCAGCCGGTGGCGAGCGCTTCGCGAAAGAGGGCCATCTGGTGGAACATATCCAGATCGGCAATACGGCAGCGGCCGACCAGAGCCACCAAGCCGCCGGCCAGGCCGATTCGTGCCGCCCACTTAACCCAGTTATCCGGCAGATCCGGAATATGCGATCCCAATTGCAACGCTCCACCCTCGCGGCAGTCGCCCCGTTTTGATGCGCGCTTAATGCATGCCTAATGCGCGAATGCTAAACCCTAGCACTTTTCGCGGGCTATTGACCTTCAGGAAGCCCGGTTTCCCCGGGGAAAAACGGCAAACCGACCCTGCATTGTCTTTCTGGATATCAATAAATTCCCGGTGGAGTCGCAAAAAATGGCCCGGATGGGGCACAATCATCCGGGCCAATGCACAAGGAGCCACCTAAAGCTCTATTGAACTATAGCTTACTGTCCGGCTTTTGCTTGCTTTCGCGGTCCGGCTTGGTGGGAGTGTCGTCAACTTTGGCCGGCGTTTTGTCAACAGCAGGCGGCGGCTGGTCAACAATGGGCGACGAGTCGTCGGTGGGGCGTTGTGACCCCCAGAGGGCGTCAAAGGTGCGTTGATCCATGTTCTCGAAGGGCTCCGGCGCACGGAACCGGTCGGTCAGATAGTTGACCGCCATAAGCGCGCCGAATACCAGTGCC
>CAZDHN010000968.1:0-1585 GCA_964505115.1 uncultured Planctomycetaceae bacterium | reverse complement strand
CTTGGCCGGCTCTTTGGGGGCCTTTTCTTCCGCGGGTGGGTCGGAAAAGCCGACGGCAAACGCGAGCATCCCGATGAGCATGATCGCGCCCGGCACGATCCAAACGCGTCGCCACTGGAATTTACCGTCGACCGACGCGCGGTCCATCACGATGCCGGCGAACTGCGTGCCGACGAAGAGCCCCACGCCGGTCGTGGCCGCGAAGATCAGGGCCTGCATCGAGCTGCGGATGCTCTCCGGGGCAACCGACTCGGCGAATATCTGCCCGACGATCATGAAGAAGACGTAAGCCACTCCGTGCAGGGTCTGCGAGACGACGATCAGCCAGACCGGCTTCTCGATCAGGTAGATGGCGTACATCGCCACCCAGGCGCCGGAGCCCAGCACCAAAGTCCACTTGAAGCCGAGCATCGTAATCGCCATGCCCAGGAAGCAGAAGGTGGCGATAGCCTGGGCGGCCTGGGCGATGGCCATCGAGGCCGGCACGTTCTTGCCGGGAATGCCCATGTCCTGCATGAACTGGGCCGTGCCCAGGAAGTAGAACTGCATCATGCCGGCCAGCACGCCCGAGAGCACGATGAACAGCAGAAAGTTCGTGTTACCCAACATGCTGAACGTTTTGAGGATTGGCATTTCACCCGTTTGCGCCAACTCGTTGGTCGGCAGGACGGCGAAACAGCAGACGGCCATTACGACCGACAGGATGGCTCCCAGGTAGAGGCAATCGCTGCCCTCGCCCTCGGTCTTGAACTTCCAGCGCCAGCCGGTGAGGAAGTACCCGGCCAGTGCCCAGGCCACGGGCGCCCAAAGGAAGACCAAGCCCTGCGTGAACCCGTCCTTGACGTTGTCGAAGAGGATCGAGTTGACCAGCGGCAAGGTGGCGGCGAAGCAGAACGAATAGGCCAGCATGATGGCGAACAGCCGGCCGAAGTTCCGTTCCCTGGCCGCGAACACCAGGAGCACGGCCCCAATCACGTGGCAAACGCCGAGAATCCACTTAATGGCGAACCAGCTATCGGCAAGCTGGCCGGAGATCAACGGCGCGACGATGCAGCCCAGCGGCAGCGTGGCGTAGATCCAGCCCGTCTGCTTGCCGCTCATCTTCAGCGGTCCCAAGAGCCGCGTGGCCAGGACGGGCATCCACGCCCCCCAGACGGCATACTCCAGGAACATCACCACGCTCAATTGAAAATAAGTAGTTAATGGAACCGAGATTTCCACGACATCCTCCTTGCGCTGTACGAATTGACTCGACCCCGGCCACACCACCGCGGTGGGCCGACTGATAGCAATGCTCTCACAAGGCCGCATTGTACGAAAGCGGCGCGTGGAAAAAAAGCCCGGTGAATGCGCTCGCGTCACCAAAGGGGACAGGTCCATGTTTTCGGCTTGCGCCTCCAGCGAAATGGACAACCAACCGGCCGAAAAATGGACCAGTCCCCGGCGTGGCGCAGCACAAGAAACGACAAACCCTCGTATTTCCAGGGAAATACAAGGGTTTTCTGTCTTGCGTAGGTGTTTCAGTGGAGGATACCGGGCTCGAACCGGTGACCTTCTGGCTGCCAGCCAGACGCTCTCCCAACTG
>CAZDHN010000967.1:0-1593 GCA_964505115.1 uncultured Planctomycetaceae bacterium | reverse complement strand
TCCATCAGACGCCGCATGTTCTTCGGCTCGTCGAGCTTCAGCCAATGGCAGAGGTTGAAGGTGACGCCCACGTTCGGGCGGTCCACTTTGTCGGCCACGCGCACGGCGTCTTCCACCCGGGCGACGTAGAATCCGGCGTGCGGATACAAGGCCACGCGCACGCCCGACTCGTCGGCCATTTGGGCGATCTCTCGAACGATCTTGACCACCTGCTCGTCGGCCTCCTCGGAAGACGGCTTGTGCTTGCCGCGAAGGATGTACAGCCAGACGAACGTTCCGTGGCCCTTCATTGCCCGGATGGCGTCTTTCAGTTTCGGGTCGTAGGTCGGCTTGGCCGGATCGAGGTTGACGCCGATGTATTGGGCCACCAGCTTGAGCCGCTTGGCTTCCATGGCGCGAATCATTTCGGGTATGCCGTTGCAGCCGGACGGGCCGATGCCGTCGTAACCCAACTCGGCCAACACGGCGGCTTGCGAGTCGGGCCTGGGATACTTCTCGCACTGCACGCCGTTACCCAGCACGAACAGCGGATTGACGAGCCCCTTGCCCGACTTCGCCTCGTCAGCCCGGGCCGAGCCGATACAAGCCAGCAGAATCAGGATGATTGCCGTGCAACTCGTTTTAATCTTCATCGTGTGGCCCTTTCTGGTGTATTCGGATACGATAACTCGATTGTCCCGCGTCAGGCTCGCGATGTCAACAACGGCGGCCGGTGCGACCGATTTCGTAGCCGGATTCGCAAGAATTCGGTTCTTCGCATCACGGCTGAATTCTTGCGAATTCAGCTACTCAAGACTCTACCGATTATCGAACAGCGAGCGAACTTCCCGCTCGTCCAGCGCCCGATCGTAGATGCGAAGGTCGCGGAGTTTGCCGTTGAGGTAGTCGTGCTGGCCGAAACCTATCTTCAGCGGCATGTTGTTCGACAGATCGTAGTCGGCCGGATCGAACCGCGATGAGACGGCCACGCGGCGACCGTCGACGTAGATCTCTAGCCGATCGCTCGCCTTGACGGCCGCCACGTGCCGCCAGCCGGGAGCCAAGGCCCGATCGTCAGTCGCGCACTTGCCGGCCTCCAGCGAATGGACGTGCCCCGAAGGCAATACGCCGCAATAGAGCCGCCCGCCGAACACGGCCATCGACCAGGCGCGGCGGTACTTGACGTCGGGCGTGGTATCGAGCTGTCCGGTGCATGTCCAATCAGTATCGCCGTCGTAGCGATAGACTTGAGCCAGCGGCAGTGTTCCGGCGTAGAGCTGCCCGTTGTAGACGGCCATGGCCATTACTTCCTTCTCCTCACCCAGCCGGCCGCGGTTGGTCCACTTTTGCGGCCCGTCGAACCGATAGACCGAACCGGTCGGCCAGTTGCCGATGTGAAGTTGGCCCCGGTAAATGGCGTTGGTGTAGACCTGCGTGGTTTCGGGCACGGGGCCGAACCGGGTCCAATCGGTGCCGCCGTCGTAACGGAAGAACCCGCCGTCGTCATAGCTCATGCCGAAGAGGTTGCCGTTGTGGACCGCCAGATGTGTCACGCGCAAGCCGGGACAACCGCGGGAGGTCCATTTTTGGCCGCCATCGTAGCGATACATGCCG
>CAZDHN010000966.1:0-1618 GCA_964505115.1 uncultured Planctomycetaceae bacterium | reverse complement strand
GATTTTATGGAGCGAGTTTATTTGACTGCGGTGTGTATTCGTGGTGGGTGGGAGATCGCTCAACGGAAGCGGAAGTCTAGCTTGAAATTGTAGAGCCACGGGATGTGCGGATCAATGTTCTCTTGGGAGAGTTTGTCGGGCAGATTTTCGTAATGCTCGCGCAACCGCGACTCGTTAGGGGCATTGTAGTAAGTCACGATGATCGTATCGTCGCCGACACGCACGTCACCGTCAAGTCCACGGAAGAGGTCTTTCGCCAAGTGGTCGGCGTCCCAGCCAGAGACGGGGTCTCCCAGACGGTCGCGGAGTTGGTGGATCACTGCCTGGGCGACTAGAGCCATGGTCATCTGACCGTAGCGGATATTCAGGTTCGTGGTCCCTGCTCGCTTCCATCTCAACGACTGATTGGCGTTAAAGAATTCTTCCACGTGCCACCGTTTGGGGAAGTCGAGTGTCAAGGCATCGACTTCGTCGCGATCGGTTGTGGAGAGGAAGGCTTTGAAGCTCCAGTCCTCGGGTCGTTCCCCGCTCCGCTGAACGAACTGGTAGAAGGGCCCGGTTTCGCTACGCTTCATTTCGTAAGGCAGCTTGGTGGTGGCATAACCGGCCCAGCGGGGGGTAAATTCTTCGGCGGGGATGGCTTTGAGTCGCTTGGTAATGGCCGGTTGGCCGGGCATCGGCATCAGCAGGTCGAAGCCGGTGCGGCGATGGACGTCGTCGGCCAGTTCGGCGCTGAAGTGTTCGGCGTCGGCCATCACCAAGGCCTGGCCCGGTTGCGGGTCGAGGATACTTGACGCGATATCCAACAGTTGGGGAGTTGCTTGAGCGACGGTCCGGGAGGCGGTGGCCGTGGTAAAGCAGACCGGCTGTTGGGTATCGGCATCCAGGGCCCAAAACATTTGTGCCATCTTGGTGGGCTTCTTCGACTTCTTCTTCGCGTGCGGACGCATTCGACACTTGCTGTAACTCTGGACGCGATGGGGATCAATGGCCAAGAGCTTGCCGCGAAAATGCCCCGAAGCTCGACGGAGCTTGCCCAGCGCCACTTGAAGCCGCACTGCGTCGTCGACCGTGTGTCCGGCAAGAAGATCGTGCATGGCGGTGTCGCTGGCCAGGAAGGGTAGCCCGTTGGCCAACTCAAAGGCTCCTCCCTGCGTCAAGCTGCGATCGGAGCGGAAGCCGCTGGTGCAGATGGCCGCCTCGTGGACCAACTGCAAGGCCAACCGCGGCTCGATTTGCTCCGTCGGCCGGCCGCTCCACCCGCACAACAAATCCCAGGTTCCCAATCGCAAATGCTCGGCGGCCAACAGCCAAAGGCCCACCGGGTTGCCCTGAACCTTGTCGGCCAGCAACTGCCGCACGCCGCGTTCGATACTCGCCGGGTCGCACGGCTTGTTTCTGGTGTATCGCCTGGTGCGTTGCGTTTCGATCTCCGGTTTACTCTGGCCGCAAGGGCGACATTGGTAGAGTTTTTTTTTGAAGGCCATACTCGGCGATTACCCGTTCGACGCTCCTGGTGCTGATTTCGAGACCCACTTGGCGAAGCTTTTGGCCAATCACATCGGCGGAAGCGTCCGGATCGAGAAAGCGGTGCCGAATCACCTGTCGCACCAGTTCG
>CAZDHN010000965.1:0-1627 GCA_964505115.1 uncultured Planctomycetaceae bacterium | reverse complement strand
AGTCCCGGAATCATGGCGAGCAGGTCTGGCGCGCCGACGCAGAAACCGATGATCCAGGATATCCATCCGGCCAGATTCCAACCCGCTCGCGGACCAGGCCACCGCCTCCCCGCCAGCAGGTAGTCGGCGGCCATTGCACCGCAAACCGGCCCAAACGAAGCGCCGATCAGACCAAACACGCTCGCCGCATCGCCCGCCCATCCCGTCACGGCGAGTACGCACGCGACCACGGCTCCGACGCCAACGGAGATGAACGGGTTGACATTCGGCAGTGTGGTTTTGAAACAGTTCGCGGCAATCAGGGCCGAGAAGCATGCGGCCGGGAACGACGAGATGGCCAACAGTATCATCAGCACGTTGGCCGTTCCCGCTCCTAGGATGCCGCCTTTCATCAAGTCAACCGGGTTGAGGTTGCCGGCGAACTCGGCGGGGATTTTCTCGGCACCGCCGTAGTAGCCCGCCACAACCAAGATCGCCACGGTGCCGGAGAAGATGGTCGCCAGGGCGATACCGACCAGTCCGCCCATTTTCGCGTCTTTTTCATCCCGGCCGCTAGTGGCGATGTCGACGCCAGCCGCGCCGGCCGTGGCGAAGAAACCGGCGATACAGGCGATTATCGCCAAGATTACCGTTCCCGCGCCGGCGGGCTTCGGTGCTTGGGCAGCCGGCTCGACCTGTGCGGCTTCTTCAGCGGCTGCCGTTGCCTGTTTCTCAGCCACGGGTTCGTCCGCGGCGGCCTCATCGCCACTCGCCTCGGCCGCGACCTCCGCGGTGGCGATCACCTTGTCTGGAGTAAAACCACCGATACCGCCGATTGTCGAGGCCAACAGGATCAGCAAGACGACGATCGGGATGATCGGCAGGTACGTCGCTACTCGGGCTACGTATTGGATGCCCTTTAGGCCCACAAACGCCGCGAATAAGGCAAATACTGTTGCAATGACGCCGTGTACCGGGCCGGGAATCATGACCTTTGTCCCACCTTCGGTCATGCCGATCTCGAAACACTTGCAGAGGATGTCGGAAACGAAGTAGGCGTTGAAGCCGAGCCAGAAGAACTGCAGAATTCCCATCAGGAAGCCGGGCATCAACAGGCCGCCTTTCACGCCGTACGTCGACGTGCCAACCACGTACAACGGCAGCCCGGTCTTCGCCCCCAGTAACCCCGGCACCAAGTAGAATAGGAAATAGCAGATCAGCGATCCTAGCAGCACGCCAATCAGAGCCGGCATCAGGCCAGCGGCCAGCATGCCGCCCGGCCCCCCGCCGAAGCCTGGGATGCTCTGCCAAAACGCAAACCAAATCATCACGCCTGCATAGGTCGGGGCAATGCCCTTGAACCATGCCACGCGTGCATCTTTCGGCACCGGCTGAGCCGACGCGACATAGTCCGGTAAATTGGAAGCCATCAATTCCCTCCTAGCTGGAACAATCGAGCGATAAGAGCCCCTGTCAGCCAGCAGTATACCGGCTGCGGGCCGGAAATAAAATGGTAGCCAGCCCCTTTTCTCGCCGCTCGCCGCGGGGAGCCTGGACGGCGTTCCAACTCCGCAAAAAGAGACCGATCCCGGGTTATTCATCGACCGCACAAGTAGCACAGGCATCTTGCCTGTGTTGCCCAAACACA
>CAZDHN010000964.1:0-1639 GCA_964505115.1 uncultured Planctomycetaceae bacterium | reverse complement strand
GCACGATGCTGCTGGGGCTGCTGTTCTTCGGACACGACGCGGCCAGCTACGTCCGTACGTCGGCTGGGTATATGAAAGACTCGGTACACAACAGTGTGCCGGTCGAGTTCCAGATCAAACGGGCACGCCGGATGATCAAGGATCTCGTGCCCGAAGTCCGCAAGAACATGCACGTAATCGCCAAGGAAGAGGTCGAGGTCACGCGTCTGGAGGAGCAAATCGCCAAGTCGGAAGGTTGCCTGGACAAGGAGAAGAGCGAGCTGATGCGGTTGAGAACCGATCTGGCGACCGGCGAGAAATCCTTCAACTATGCGGGCCGAAAGTACACGGTCGAGCAGGTCAAGGTTGATCTGGCCAATCGATTCGAGCGCTACAAGACGGGTGAGGCCACGTTGGGTAGCCTGCAAGAGATTCATTCCGCCCGGCAAAGGAGCCTGGAGGCCGCCCGGCAGAAGCTCGAAGGGATGCTGGCCGCCCGGCGTCAATTGCTGGTCGACGTTGAGAACCTGGACGCCCGGCTGCAGATGGTTGCCGCGGCCCAGACCACCAGCGACTACAATTTCGACGACAGCCGGCTGGGACGCGTCAAGGATCTGATCGGCGACATGCGCACGCGGCTCGACGTGGCCGAGCGGCTGGTCAACGCGGAGGGCTACTTCCAGGACGAGATTCCCCTGGACAAGGTCGGCCCGGAAAACATCGAAAAGCAGATCTCGGAGTATTTTGGCGAGAGCGGCCCCGAGACCGAATCGCTGGCGGCAGACTGAAAAATAGGGGTCAGGGGTCGGGGATCAGGGGCCAGGCAGGCGTTCTGACCAATGATCAATGGCAACTGACCCCCCTGGCCCCTAGCCCCTGATCACTATACCATGTTCAAGCTGGCAACCGGTTTTCTGGAAGACAGCGCGATGCAAGATTTCGCCGGACAACAGGCCGAGAGGTTTCTGCTCTGGGTCGATGCGGTAGGTGGATACTGGGTCTGCCTGGGCGACGTGGTAACGCTCGGGCAGCCGACCCACCGTCAGGCAGTCGACGTGCCTATCCTGGGCGACCTGTCCAGCCGGCACGCCCGAATCCGACGCGACGGCGAAGGCTATCTGATCGAAGCGATTCGGGAGGTGCGTGTCGACGGCCGGCCGGTTCGGGGCGTGGCCGCGCTGGAAGACGGGAACCAGATCCAGTTGGGCTCGTCCGTGCGGCTTGTTTTTCGCAGGCCGCACGCCTTGAGTGCCACGGCCCGGCTCGATTTCGTCAGCCGGCACCGCACGCAGCCGTCGGCCGATGCCGTGCTTTTGATGGCCGACTCCTGCGTGCTGGGCCCCAAGCCGCACAGCCACGTGGTCTGTCGGCAGTGGCCGGAGGAGGTGATCCTCTACCGCCACGACGACGAGTTGTATTGTCGAGGTCCGGACAGCCTGGAGATCGACGACGTCAAGCAATCGGGTCGAGGCCCGATCACCAAGAACTCGCGGATCGCCGGCCGGCGGTTCTCGATGAATCTGGAGGAGATTTAGCGACTGCACGTAGCTGGATTCGCAAGAATTCAGCCGTGACGCAAAGAACCGAATTCTTGCGAATCCGGCTACACTATTGACCCTTGCATAGCCAATGATCGAGGGCGAAGCCCGGTTCCCCGGCG
>CAZDHN010000963.1:0-1643 GCA_964505115.1 uncultured Planctomycetaceae bacterium | reverse complement strand
CCAACCGTTGCGAAGCCTCGGTCGGGCATGCGGAGTTTTTGGGCGATGCCTCTTAACGAGGTATCGCCGGCCATGGTCGAGGCGGCCATGAAAAAAGTGTCGACGCCGAGTTCCCAAGTCACCATGCTGGCCCCGAAGCTGGCCAAAGCGCCCGCGCAAAAGCCGACACCCGCGCGAAAGCCGATTGCGAAAGCCACGCCGCAGCCGGTTCCGCGGCCGGTCCAGGCGGTTCAGCCGGCCCAGGCGACGGCGGCCGTGCCGGAGTCGCAGTTGGGTCCGTTCCAGGTTTTGGATCACTCGGGCGAGTTGGCCGTGGTCTTGCGACGGAGCAAGCTATTGCGGACGAAGGTCGACATTTACCGCACGGCGGTGGTCGATCCGTCCGTTTGCGACGTGGTCCAGTTCACGCCTCGCGAAGTCTCGATTATCGGCAAGAGCCAGGGCGCGACTCACGTAACGTTCTGGTTCGAGGACGGCACGCACATGCCGGCCACCTATCTGGTCCGCGTGGTGCCCGACCCCGAGGTGCAGGAGCGTCGCGAGGAGCAGTACGCCGTGCTGGAAGAGGTTCTGGCCGAGCTGTTTCCCGAGAGCAAGGTCTACCTGACACCGGTCGCCGACAAGCTGATCGTTCGCGGCCAGGCTCGCGGCGCGGGCGAGGCGGCTCAAATCATGGCGGTAATTCGGGGCGAGGCGGTGGTCGGCGGGGCAACCTCGGGCCGCGCGACCGATCCGCTGGCGCAGGAAGGTCAGCAGGGCGTGTTGGCCTCGCAAGTTATCAACATGCTTCGCATACCGGGCGTTCAGCAGGTGTCGTTGAAGGTGAAGATCGCCGAGTTGAACCGGACCGCCGCGCGGGCCTTCGGCGTCGACCTGGACATGACCATGCTCTTAGATGGCGGCACGCTGGTCGTTCGACAGTTATTGAACCAGGCCACCGGCGCGGCGGGCATCACCACGGGCAACCTGATCGGCAACTTCGACAGCGGTAACATCCAGTTCGCCGTACACTACCTGGAACAGCACAGCGTGCTGCGAATGCTCGCCGAGCCGACGCTGGTTACCATGAGCGGCCGGCCGGCAAGTTTCGTGGCGGGCGGTGAATTTCCCGTGCCCACCACCGTGGGCGTGGCCGGAGCGGCGGCCGTGACCACCGACTTCCGCGCCTTCGGCGCCATCATCACCTTCCTGCCAGTCGTGCTGGATAAAGACCGCATCCGCCTGGAGGTCGCGCCCGAGTTCAGCCAGATCGACAGCGACTTGACCAACGAGATGACCGGAGCCTTGGGTCTGCAAACTCGGGCGGTAACCACCACGGTTGAGATGCGCGAGGGCCAAACGCTGGCGATAGCCGGTCTGTTGGACGACTCGATGACCGGCAGCAACCAGGGCAATATCCCCTTCGTGGCTCAGATATTCGGCCAGCGTTCGATGGGCCGCAACGAGACCGAACTGATCATCCTGGTCACGCCCGAGCTGGTCCATCCGATGGAGCCGGAAGAGGTTCCGCCGTTGCCGGGCTTCGACGTGACCGAGCCGACCAACACGGAATTTTATCTCTGGGGTCGGATCGAAGGCCGCCCGACCCACGAGTATCGCAGCACGATCTGGCCTCGCCTGCGTCGCCGTTACAAGGCCGGCGG
>CAZDHN010000962.1:0-1661 GCA_964505115.1 uncultured Planctomycetaceae bacterium | reverse complement strand
TTCTTTGGCTGCGGCCCAAGGCTGCTCCGTGTTTCATCCGTGGCTCGGTTTCATCATCTCCGTGGAAGCAATAAGTGGCTACCTAAACCTGTCACTTCTTGCGAGTTGCCTTACGCGTCCTCAGGCCGCTTTTCGATGGACAACCGGGACCGGTTGGGCTTGCCGGGCCTGCCAGGTTTCGGTCCACATGCATCCGGCCCAGGAGAGCCCCACCCCGTAGCCCAACATCAAAGATTTCTTACCCGGCCGCAGCCGCGAGGATTCGCGCAACTCGTTTATCAGGATGGGAATGGTCGAGGAGACCGTGTTCCCGTAGCGCTCCAACGCCAAGGGCACCTGCTCGGCTTCCAGCCCCAGCCGGTTGCGGAGATGACCAATCATGAACGAGGTGGCCTGATGCATCAGGTACAGGTCGACGTCGTCGCGGGTCAAGTTGGCTCCGTTCAGGACTTCGCCGAGCATGGGCGGCACGACCTCCAGCGTGAACTGCACCAGCGCCGGGCCGTCCATGTAAAGGCTGCTGGGCCAACGCTTGCGTTTGCGCGGCTTGAGTGCCGCCTCTTCGGGCCGCGCGCCGCCTTGCGGAACCATCAAGTTGTCGGCTCCGCTGCCGTCGGTGCCGAAGACGAACGAACCCAGCGAAGGCTCGGCCGACGCTTCGACCAACGTGGCCGCCGCGGCGTCGCCGAAAATGGTGCGAAGCGACCGGTCGGTCGGATGGATATACTTCGAGTAAGTCTCGGCCGTGATCAGCAATATGCGTTCGGCCGACCCGCTGCGAATCAGGCCGTCGGCCAACGACAATCCGTACACAAAGCCCGAGCAACCCAGGTTGTAGTCCAACGCGCCGATCGAAGTGGGCAGGCCAAGCCGGTCCTGAATAAGGCAGGCGGTAGTGGGGAGCGGGTAGTCGGGCGTTTGGGTGCAGAACAGGAGGAAGTCGATCGAGCGGCGGTCGATCTGGTGCCGCTCGAAGAGTTTCTCGGCCGCCGCCACGCCCAGGTCGGACGAACACTCGCCCGGCGCCGCAATGTGCCGATCGCGGATGCCCGTCTTGGACTCGATCAAGTCCATGTTCCACTTGGGGAACTCGGCTCCCAATTGATCGTTGTTCTCGACCAACTCAGGCAGGTGTATGGCAATAGGCCCGACCGCTGCGTGTTTCATCACGTTTACCTCTGACTGGCACCGCGACATCAGCGCAGCGCAAACCGTCCACCGGAGAGTGCGGGAGGCTACCAAATTGGGCCGGGCAACGTCAATTGCAGTTCAGCCCCCGGGGGGTATGGGAGCAGTGAGCTATGAGCAGTGAGCAGTGAGCCGTGAGCCGAGGAAGAACGTGGCTTGGGAAAGGCTCAAAGCTCATGGCTCACTGCTCAAAGCTCATCTTACCAGTCCAGCGATTTGCGACGTTGGGGGGCGCGCTGGGTCGGTTGCGTGCTGGCGAAGCCGTTGCCGGACATGTCCAGAAGTGCCTCGGGAGGCAAAGTTCGCGGGAGCAGGAAGATCGACGTGTCGCGGAAAATCTTGTGTGGGGCCGAGTGGCCACGCATCGTCTGGTCGAACCCGCTGTTGTAGAAAGGCGCTGGAATCTGGGGACCCAAATTGGGCTGCACCCACGCTTGGATGCCGTGACGTATCGTCCGTGGCTGCAAGTTCAT
>CAZDHN010000961.1:0-1666 GCA_964505115.1 uncultured Planctomycetaceae bacterium | reverse complement strand
AACTACCGCCGCGTGGTCGAGGTAATCCAGTCGGGCGCTATCGGCGACGTGACCGACGTGCATGTCTGGGTCAACAAGGCCTGGGGCGGCGGCGAGCGGCCCGAGGGCAGCCAGGAACCGCCGGCCACGCTCAGTTGGGACCTCTGGCTGGGCCCGGCCCCGGTGCGTCCGTTCTGTGCCGGCCGTTATCATCCGGCCCAGTGGCGGCGCTGGTGGGATTTTGGCACCGGCACGCTCGGCGACATGGCCTGTCACTACATGGACCTGCCCTTCTGGGCACTGAAACTCCGCCACCCGACCTCCTGCGAGGCCGAAGGGCCCGAGGTACATCCGGAGACTTGCCCCCTGGGGATGATCGTTCGCCTCCAGTACCCGGGCCGCGAGGGGATGCCGCCCTGCAAGCTGACCTGGTACGACGGCAATCTCACGCCGCGTGAAGTGGTCGGCGAGCGCGTGCCGGGCAGCGGCGTGATGTTCATCGGCAGCGAAGGCAAGATGTTCGCCAACTACGGCAGCTACAAGCTCTTCCCCAAGGAAAAGTTCGCCAAGTTCGAGCCGCCGGCCGAGAGCATTCCCAAGTCGATCGGCCATCACGCCGAGTGGATAAAAGCCTGCAAGGACGGTTCGCCGACCACCTGCAACTTCGATTACTCGGGCGCCCTGACAGAATCGGTGTTGCTGGGTAACGTAGCTTTCCGCGCGGGCCAGAAGCTCGAGTGGGACGCCAAGACCCTCAAGGCCACCAACTGCCCCGCCGCCGACAAGCTGATCAACAAGACCTACCGCCCCGGCTGGGAAGTTGTTTGATTAGAAACGTAGGGTGGGTCGAGCGCAGCGAGCCCCACCAAATGTACCGACAATGATGGTGGGGCTCGCTGCGCTCGACCCACCCTACGACGCTTTGCCCTCACCCGTCGCCGAGATACTTTAGCTGAATGGTCGTGTTGGGGAGCTTCTTCTGCAAGGCTTCCACGCCCTTGGCCGTCACGGCGGTGCGGGTTACCTTGAGATCCTTTAGCGCGGCGAGCGGCTCGAGGTCCTTCAGCCCGGCGTCGGAGACGGCGGTCGAGCCCAGGTGCAGGAAGGTCAGCTCCTTCATGTCCTTGAGGTAGGGCAGGCCGGCGTCGGTCATTTGGGTGTTGTCGAGGTTGAGCCATTGCATCTTGGTCAGTCGGGCGAGATGTGCGACGCCGGCGTCGGTAATCGGCACCCGCCACAGGTTCAGCCGAGTAAGCGAGGTTAGCCCGGCCAGATGTTCCAGCCCGGCGTCGCTTAGCGAGGCGCACTCGCTGATATCGAGGTTTTCTAGCTTATCGAGCTTCTTGAGGCCGGCCAGCCCGGCGTCGGTGATTTGCGTTTGCGAGATGCGGAGTTTTTTGAGGTTGGGGAATTGACCCAGCTTGGCCAGTGCTTCATCGCCGACGAGGGTTTGGGCTAGATACAACTCTTCCAGCTTGGTGCAGTCCTTCAGGGCGGCCAGGCCCTCTTCGCCCACCCAAAGCGAATCCATGGCCAGGGCCTTCAGGTTGGTCAGCTTGGCCAAGGCGGCCAGGCCTTGATCGTCGACGGTCGTCTTGCCGTCCGAGCCCGATAGCTTCAGCCCCCGCAGCTTGGTCAGGCCGGCCAGATGGGCGATGCCCGCGTTGCCGAGCGTGCAGCCGCGCAG
>CAZDHN010000960.1:0-1671 GCA_964505115.1 uncultured Planctomycetaceae bacterium | reverse complement strand
GGCGGACATCCCGGCCCACGCTCCACGCCTACTATCCATCGCGGCAAACTCTACACGCTTGGTATCAACGGCGATCTGGTCTGTCTCGACGCATTGACCGGACGCGGGCTGTGGCAACGGAACTTGGTGGCCCAATTCGGCGGCACGATTCCCAACTGGGGCTACAGCGAATCGGTCCTGGTCGACGGGCGTTGGGTCGTCTGTACGCCGGGCGGAACGCACGCCACCATGCTGGCGCTCTGGCGGCTCAACGGCGAAAAGGTTTGGGCCTCGTCAATCGGCGATCAGGCCGCCTACTCCTCCATCATCAAGGTCTCCATCGGCAAGGTGCCGCAGTACGTACAGTTCACGGCCAGCGGGGTGGTGGGCGTACAGGTCCGCGGCGGCAAGCTGCTCTGGCGATACGACCAGCCGTCGAACGACAAGGGCATCAACATCGCCACGCCCATCTGGTACGGGCAGACGATCTTCGCCTCCAGCGGCTACGGCACCGGGGGTGGATTGGTTTGGCCCAAGAAACACGAGCACGGAACCTTCAATCCCGACGAAATCTATTTCACCAAGAATATCAAAAACCACCACGGCGGCCTGATCCTCCGCAAAGGAGCGCTCTACGGCTGCAACGACCCGGGCATACTGACCTGCATCGACTACAAGTCGGGCTCGGTGAATTGGAGCGAGCGCAGCTCGGGCAAGTGCTCGCTACTGTATGCCGACGGGATGCTTTACGCCCGGGACGAGAAAGGGCCGATCAGCCTGATCGAGGCGACCGCCGAAGGTTTTCGCTTGCGTGGCCGCTTCAGCCCGCCGCGGCGCGGCAAGCGGCCGGCCTGGCCGCATCCGGTAATTTCCGGCGGCAAGCTGTTCATCCGCGACCAGGGCACCATGTTCTGCTACGACGTCCGCGAAGGTTCCCTCGATTCCGTCGAGGAGAACCCCAAGAAGAAGCGGTCGCGGAAATGAGTGTCGCCTTTCGCTCCGCGAAAGAACGCTACTTTCGCGGAGCGAAAGGCAACAATACGACACCTATTTATCGCGTGGCTCTTAGCCCAAGTTGATCCGTTGCAGCTACAAAACACCTTGTTTCACCGGGCGGGCGATAGGATTTTTCCACTACATCTTGGGTTCAACTTTTAGTTGACGAGGCAAGCGGAGCCCGAGGCGGTCCAGTAGGATGGCTTGGTGATCGGTGGGACGGGAGATGCAGCGGCGGCGGATTTCGACCTTCTTTTGGCGAGTGGGTAGGACGACATCGACCAGGCTGATTTTGCCCAACTCATCGAAGATCCGACGTGGCTCGTCGCCCAGGCCGGCGGCCCGAGTCATTTGGTGTAGTGTTTTCCAGAGGACATACGCCAAGAAGCAGACCAGAATATGGGCCTGAACCCGATCTTCGGTCTGGTGCCAGACCGGGCGGATCCGCGGATCGCTCTTGTGGATCCGAAAGGCGGCTTCCGCCTCGGTCAGTTGGATGTACGCCCGCCAAAGGTCTTCGGCCGACCAGTCCGTTACGTTCGTTCGCAGAAGATAACAGCCCTCGTTGAGCGTCGCCCACTCGCGCCAGGCGTCATCTTTTTGCCATGAGATGACCGCGCGGCCGTCAACATCCTTGACGCTGACGTTGTAAAGGCCGGCGGCCCGGGAGTTCTTTGCCATGATCTTGCCGACGCG
>CAZDHN010000959.1:0-1684 GCA_964505115.1 uncultured Planctomycetaceae bacterium | reverse complement strand
CAAGGCCTGTTTCAACGCCTTAATAATCGAGAAATTTCCGCATCCCGGACACCAGGCGGTTTCGTACGATCCGTAATCTTCCAAGGAAACCATGGCTTTTCACTCCTGCCGGCCGGATTTTCGGTTGAGTTCCCGAACAATATATTCTGGAGTTATCGGTAATCCGTCGTATCGCAGCACTCGCCTTTCGACGTGGAAGCCGGTTTCACGTCGGATCAGCCGGGCGAATTGCCCGGTGGCGTTCCCTTCCACGACGACCACTTCCCCGGCCGCCTCGAGTTGGTCCATAAACTGTTTGGGAACCAGCGGCCAGACCTGGCTGAAGTGCAGCGTTGCCACGCGCCGGCCGTCGTCGGCAATCATCTGGGCGGCCTCCGCAACGGAGCCTTGGCACGATCCCCAGGAGACCAGCAGGAGGTCGGGATCCGCGTCGCCGTCGAACCGCGGCGGCACGACTTGCGCGCTTATGGCATCGTGTTTTCGCAGCCGCTTTCGCACCATTTCGCCGCGAACGCCGAGGTCTTCGGTGAGATGGCCGTCCTCGGTATGTTCGTCGCTGTCGACAACCACCAGATGCTCGCTCGTGCCCGGCACCAGCCGAGGCGAGATGCCCGACTCGGTCAGTTCGTATCGCCGGTAGGGCAAAGGGAAATCGGCCGGCTGTTGATCGAGGTCGGCCGGTGCGATTCTTTCCATTCTCCCCGGCGAGACCGCCCGATAGGAATCGGCAATAAACTGATCGGTCAGTATGAAGACGGGGCTCTGGCAGGTTTCGGCGACCTCAAACGCCTTGCGCGTCAAAGAGTAACACTCCTCGACGGTGCCGGGCGCGAAGATCGCTCGGGGGAATTCCCCATGGCCGGCGTGCAGGACGAGTTCGAGGTCGGCCTGTTCGGTTCGGGTTGGCAGTCCGGTTGCCGGGCCTGGTCGTTGTCCGACGACGATAACCAGCGGCGTTTCGGTCATTCCGGCCAAGCTAACGCCCTCGACCATCAGGGCGAATCCGCCTCCGGACGTAGCGACCATTGCCCGGCCGCCGGCATACGAGGCGCCGATCGCCATGTTGATCACGGCGATCTCGTCTTCCCCTTGTTCGACGATGCAGCCGAACGCTTCGGCGTGCTGGATCACGGTCAAGGCAATCGAGGTGGCCGGGGTCATTGGATAGAACGAGAGAAACTGCAAGCCGGCCGAAAGAGCGCCCAGGGCGATTGCCTCGTTCGCGTTTAGCATCATCCGCCGCGATTTATCGGCGGGAGGCGGAAGCGGCTCGACGATCTCCGCCTGACGACTCACCCAGGCGAAGGCATTTTCCAGCGTCTGCCGATTCTCTTCCAAGGCCTCCGGGTGCTTTGCGCCGAAGGCATCTTCCAGCGTCTTCAGCACGACGTTCTTATCGAGCCCGAGGACCGCGGCGGCAACGCCAAGCGCGGCCGTGTTCTCGAACCGCTTGCCGGCCAGATCCTTCAGCGGAACCGATAGGCAGGGCTTCTCGGCGGTTGTAAAGGCCTGGTCGGCGACGATCGCCCCGCGTGGAGACAATTCGTGCTTGTGCAGTTCCACCGTTTCGGCATTTAGCGCAACTAGCAGATCGACCGGCTCTTGTGGAGCGACGAGCTTGTTCGCGCCCAGGCGAATGGCGAACGTATTGTGGCCGCCGCGAATTCTGGATTCGTAGCTTTGG
>CAZDHN010000958.1:0-1685 GCA_964505115.1 uncultured Planctomycetaceae bacterium | reverse complement strand
AACAGGATCGGCCCATGAGCATTGCGGAAACAATGGAGCAGCGAGCCCGGAAGTTCGTCGAGCGCTATTCGGCAATCCAGGAGCAAATCGGTCGGGTGATCGTGGGTCACGACGAGATCGTTCACGGCGTGTTAACCTGCCTGTTCGTGGGCGGTCATTGCCTGCTGGAGGGCGTGCCCGGTCTGGGTAAAACGCTGCTGGTCCGCACGCTATCGAAGGTACTCGATCTGGACTTCTCGCGGATCCAGTTCACGCCCGACCTTATGCCGGCCGACATATTGGGTACCAACATGGTGATGGAGGCACCGGACGGCCGGCGCCGGTTCGAGTTTCAGCGGGGCCCCATCTTCACTCAGATTTGCCTGGCCGACGAGATCAACCGGGCGACGCCCAAGACGCAGTCGGCCATGTTGGAGACGATGCAGGAAGGCTCTGTCACGGCGGCCGGCACTCGACACCAACTGAAGCAACCGTTCCTGGTAATGGCCACGCAAAACCCGATCGAGCAGGAAGGCACCTACCCTCTACCCGAGGCTCAATTGGACCGCTTCTTCTTCAAGCTGCTGGTCGGCTATTCCGATCGCCAGCAATTGTCAACCATCGTCGAGCGAACCACGCAGAGCGACGTGATCGAGCCGGCCAAGGTGATGGACGGCCCCGAGATACTCGAGTGGCAGGCGTTGGTGCGCGAGGTAATTCTGGCCGCCCACGTTCAAGATTACATCGTGCGGCTGGTGCTGGCCACGCATCCGGAGGGTCAGTACGCACTGCCGATCACCAACCAATACGTTCGCTGGGGGGCCAGTCCGCGTGCCGCCCAGGCCCTGGCCCTGGCCGCGAAAGTTCGCGCCCTGTTGGACGGTCGCTATAATGTGAGCTTCGAGGATATCCGCCGCGTCTACCTGCCGGGCCTGCGCCACCGTATAATCGTCAACTTCGAGGCCCAGGCCGAAAGCATCGAAACCGACCAGGTCCTGCTCGAACTGCTCGAAAAAGTGCCCGAAAAGGCCGAGCAGTAGCAGTAGGTTATGCTTCATGTCACGCGACAGTAAGTTTGTCCGTTTTGTCGGGATGATTGGCTCCACGCGGTTCGTAGTTCGGAGCAATCGCGGCTTTATATGACGGCGATACGGCCGGCTCTAAGCCCGATCCTGGGGGAAGGCGATTACGGCGTCGAGGCGCGTCGCGCCGGCGGCCAGCATTACCAGGCGGTCGAAGCCCAGGGCGACGCCGGCGGCCGAGGGTAGGCCCGATTGCATGGCCGCAATCAGCCGGCTTTGCTCGGGCAAGGGACGCTTGCCGTCGGCCAGGCGCTGTTGGTTGCTTTGGGCGTTGCGACGTTCGAGTTCGGCCGGATCGACAAGCTCGTGGTACCCGTTGGCAAGCTCGATACCGGCAACGTACAACTCGAAACGTTCGGCCACCGGCGGTTCGTCCGGACGGATTCTGGCAAGCGCCGCTTGCGAGGCGGGATAATCGTAGACGATGACCGGAGCCGTGTTGCCCAAGTGCGGTTCGACCAGTTCAACCAGAAGCAAATCGAGCCAGCCGTCCCGATCGTCGACCGAGAGGCTCGACGGCCGCTGGATCGCGTGTTGCTCAACCGTGCGGACGAGCATCTCCGTATCGGCCGTGTGCGGATTCAACCCGACGTGACGCTCGAAGGCTTCGGCATAGCTGATCCG
>CAZDHN010000957.1:0-1696 GCA_964505115.1 uncultured Planctomycetaceae bacterium | reverse complement strand
GGACGTGGCTTTGGCCGGCGCGCGGATCGGCCGGGCAATTTACTTTCGCCTGGCCATGGCCGGTCTGATTGCCAATCTGGCGGCGTTTGCCGCGCGGGGTGTCACGAAGGTGATGGTGGGCGAGCCGCTCCTGCTTTGGTTGCCCAGGGCGGCCGTCACCTATCCGATAAGCGGTATTCTGGCCGGCTTGATTAGCGCGGCCATCTGGTTCCGCTTTGCCGACAACCGTTCGCCATCCGGCCGCGAGGGGCAAGCGTGATCTACGTCGGCATCGACGATACCGACACCAAGGACGCGCCGGGCACGAACAAGCTCGCCCGATCATTGATCGTCAATCTCCAGGCCGATTTCCAGAGCGTGGTGGCCGTCCGCCACCAGTTGCTTTTCGATTCGCGTATCCCCTATACCAGCAAGAACAGCTCGGCGTCGATCCAGTTTCAATCGACCGACGCCGACCGGCTGGAAGAACTGGCGGCCCGACTCCGCCGCGAGATGCTCGATTGGTTCGTCGAGGGCAGCGACCCCGGCTTGTGCGTGACCGAGCAGGTTCCCCAAGAGGTCGTCCAGTTCGGCCGGCGCTGCCAGCAGGACGTTGTGTCGCAACAGGAGGCCCGGGATTTGGCGGCCAGGCACAATATCCATCTGGAAGGATTGGGGGGGACCGAGGACGGCGTGATCGGCGCGCTGGCCGCCGTGGGGCTCGCCTTCGACGGCAACGACGGTCGAGTGGTCAACATCGGCCACTGGCCCGACGATCTGGCCGGCCCGCTCGACGCCGCGCTGTTGCTGAGCCGGGGGGTTGACGAAATTCGCTGCGTCGACACCGGGCAGCTCGTTACCGAGGGCCCAGTCGACGAGTGCCTGATCGACGAGTGCCTGATCGACGTGGGCAAGCATCTGCGCCCGAGCTACCGGGGCGGTCGGATCGTGCAATTCGTCCAAGCGACGCCGTCGGCCCCAGCCCCCTGGACCGCCGTTCGCTTCACGTAGGGCGGCAGGGCCGCCAACCAAACCGGTGCTACCGCACCCGGGCAAGACACCCGCTCCCGTTGGTCGCTGGACTTTGTCCAAAACTTAACGATCTTTGTCTGTAGCTGAATTCGCAAGAATTCAGCCCGTGAGCGTGAATCCGTCTGAATTCTTGTGAATTCAGCTACCACTGTGTCAACGATCCATCGAAGTTCCGCAAACCCGTTCCTGCACCCCCAGGGCGATAATTCCCTAATCCCCCAGCTTCCCCTTGAGGCCCCAACGGTGTTTTCGTTATACTTTACCCGACACGGTCAAGCATCGTCTCTCCGTTGAGTTGCGATGGTGCAAGCGACGGGCTCTTCGTCCGCTCGACAAACAATATGCGTCGAATTCAGACCCGAGTAATAACGTCCAGCCTCCCGGAAGGAGCAATTCATGGTCGCAAAAGCCCCAATTTCCCTCGTTGATCAAATCGGCGAGATCGCCGGAAAAGTATGGAAGACGCTGGATAAGAGCGGCCCGTTGAGCATGGCCAAACTGGTGAAGGCGGTCGGCGTGCCTCGCGACACTGTAATGCAGGCCTTGGGTTGGCTTGCTCGCGAGGGGAAGATCGTCATCACCGAGGAAGGCCGCACGAGGGTCGTTTCCTTACGCCAGTAACGGTTGGATAGGCGACCGGCTGGAAGTAATTTACCCGTAGCTGGATTCGCAAGAATTCAGCAGT
>CAZDHN010000956.1:0-1706 GCA_964505115.1 uncultured Planctomycetaceae bacterium | reverse complement strand
GGCTAAGTACCCAGGGCTGCGCCCTGGGCTATGACAGCGCGGCCCGTTGGGCCTGAAATTGCGAAACAAAACCCGGATGAAAACGAATTCCCCACAACCTCACATTTTCGGGAGCCCAGGACAGGTCCATATTTTCGGCCATCGTCTACTGGCAAAATGCCTATTGCGGCCGAAAAATGGACCAGTCCCCGGCTGTACGTCTACCTGCCACTCACGGAAGACACTTAATGACAACACAAATCGAACCGCCGCTTGGCAGTTTTGCCGACTGGATTCGGGCGACGGATGAACATGTCTCCGCCAGATTGGAAACCCTAGCCGAAGCCGAACGGGTTCTGACCGAAGCCCCGGAAGCCCCCGTCGAGCGGCAGGCACTAGCGACCAAGTTGGAACGCTGGCGGTATCAGCATCTAAACTCCCGCTGCGGACGGCTTGCGCCCGAAGACCTTGGACTGGTTGCCGCCTTGGACTTGGCCGCCAACGAGCTTGCCGGCCGAGCGCCCCGACCGCCGCGTTGGCCCCGGTCGGCAGTTGAAGATACCACCCACGGCGGCCGGCGGATCACCCTGGCAGAGATGTGCCTGGAGCCGCGGACTCCTATCGACGAGATCGTTCGCCAAGCGGCCGAAACCACCAGCGAGCAATTCGGCCCGCTGGCTGCCGACGGCGATTCGCGGGCAACCGGGCGGCGGATGTTGATGTACGCGCCGCTGTATCTTTCCAGCCACTGCGTGAACCATTGCAGCTACTGCGGCTTCCGGTATCCGGTGGGAATCCCGCGAAAGCACTTGAGCAGGGCCGAGGCGATTGAGCAGGCGGAGCTACTGGTGGGGCGCGGGTTGCGGCACATTTTGTTGGTGGCGGGCGAGTTCCCCAGCCTGACGACGACCGAATACTTCGTCGAAATCGTCGACGGCCTGATCGATTTGGGTGTCCGCCCGGCGATAGAAATTGCCCCGCCGAACACTGCCTCATATGCGGCGTTATCGGCCGCCGGCGTGTGCGGAGTAACGCTTTACCAGGAGACGTACAACGAACAGCTCTACGCCCTGTATCACCCTCGCGGTCCCAAGCGTTGGTTCGATTGGCGACTGGAGGGGTTGGATAGGGCGGCCGAGGCGGGCATCGGCCGGCTGGGACTGGGTGTCTTGCTGGGGTTGGCCGATCCGCGCGAGGAGTTGCTGGCGATGATCCGTCACGCCGACTACTTGCAGGCCCGATTCCCCGACCGAACGCTGGCCTTCAGCCTGCCGCGAATCTACGAGGCTCCGCCTTCGTTCCAAACGCCCTACCCGGTCGACGACGAGACGTTCATTCGCATGTACTGTGCCTTACGGGCGGCGTTTCCCGAGGCCGAGTTGGTGCTATCGACCCGGGAGCCGGTCGCCATCCGCAACCGCCTGGCGCGGATTTGCATCACCCAGCTTAGCGCCGGCAGTTCGACTGTACCCGGCGGCTACGAGGGGGACGAATCGGACTGCTCGACCGGCGCCCAGTTTCCCATCTCCGACCATCGCACCGTTGGCGAAGTGGCCGCCTGGCTGAGCGAGAACGGTTTTCGGCCCACTTGGGACATACCCCTATGAAGCCGCGGGGGTGCCACCGCTGGACGAGCCAGCAGTGGCACCCATCACCTTGCCTGTAGCAGTCTAAGCCTGGGCTCCCGAAAATAGGCGTATTTCTCGGGGAAACTGATATTTGTGGAA
>CAZDHN010000955.1:0-1716 GCA_964505115.1 uncultured Planctomycetaceae bacterium | reverse complement strand
ACGGATGTGTTGGGAAGCTCGCAATCATGCTGCTAGCATCATCTTATCCGTGTAATCCGTGAAATCCGTGGTCAAGTGCTTCAGACGGCTGAATAGTCACGGAAACGGTAATTATGGTTCCGGCTCGTCCGGATTAGGGACTGGGGGACACAACGTTCGTACTGAATGTCGAATATCGAACAAGGAATATCGAAGGACGAAATGAAAATAGTAACCTCGCCCCTTGTCTCTAATCCCTAATCCCCTTTCAACCAATCACACATACACTAAGGATCACACTAATGTTTTCGGGAATTGTGGAAGCGTTGGGTACGGTGACGGAAATCCGCCCGGAGCCGCCCGGCTGTTGGCTGATCGTGCGCGAGCCGAAAATCGTGGCCGATACGGCCGTGGCCGACAGCATCTCCGTCAACGGCTGCTGCCTGACCGTGGTGGCAATTGAAGACGATACAATGGCCTTCCAGGCCGGGCCGGAAACGCTGGCGCGAACCAACTTGGGCGATCTCGAGACGGGCAGCCCGGTCAACCTGGAACGGGCGCTGAAAGTCGACGCCCGGCTGGGTGGACACTTCGTCAGCGGGCATATCGACGGGGTGGGCACGCTGTTGGAACGGGACGATGCCGGCGAGTGGTCGACCTTCCGCTTCGGGCTCGATCGCCAGCTCAGCCTGCAGATGGCATCCAAGGGCTCGATTGCCGTTGACGGCGTCAGCCTGACGATCGTCGACAGCGAGCCCGAGGAATTCAGCATCGCCCTGATTCCCTACACGCTGGCCGTCACCACGCTCGGCCCGCTGAAAGTCGGCGACAAGGTCAACCTGGAAACCGATCTGCTGGCCAAGTACGTCCAACGACTGGTCGAGGGCAAGGATTGGGAAGACGGCCAGGCCGAGATGAAACGCCGCGGCGAGGGGGAATGACGGCGAATATCGAACTGATGAACAAGGAATGTCGAATTACGAAGTGGTAGTATTTCGACGCCTGCAAGTCGCGCAACATCCCCACTATCAACCACGCACTATCAACTACCCACTATCCACTATCAACTACAATGCAACCAGCACCCAACCAGACACTGTCGTTTCTGATGCGGCGGTTCGCCGAGGCGGGCATTCATCCACGCGGCAAGCTGGGGCAGAATTTCCTCATCGACATGAACCTACAGCGGCTCCTGCTGGAGAGCGCCGAGTTGGGGCCGAACGACGTGGTGCTGGAGGTCGGCACGGGCACAGGCTCCTTAACGGTGCTGATGGCCGGGCAGGCCGGCACGGTGGTCACGGTCGAGTTGGATCAACAGTTGCACCAGTTGGCCGGCGAAGAACTGTTCGACATGGAAAACGTCGTGATGCTGCAACACGACATCCTCAAGAACAAGAACCTGCTCAACCCGGCCGTGATGGAAGTCGTCGACAAGTATTTGGCCGCCGATAGCGGGCGGCAACTGAAGCTGGTATCCAATCTGCCCTACAACGTGGCCACGCCGATCATTACGAACCTGCTGGCCACCGACGCGCCGCCCGCGGTGATGGTGATCACCATCCAGAAGGAACTGGCCGATCGAATGACGGCCGTTCCCAGGAGCAAGGATTACGGGTCGCTAAGCATTTGGATGCAAAGCCAATGCCGGGTGGAGGTTGTTCGGGTGATGCCCCCGACCGTCTTCTGGCCGCGGCCGAAAGTAACCTCGGCGATAGTGCGGATCGAGTTCGACAAGGA
>CAZDHN010000954.1:0-1722 GCA_964505115.1 uncultured Planctomycetaceae bacterium | reverse complement strand
ACAGGCCAAGACCGACGTGGCCGGGTTCTTCATGCCCGAGGCCGCCGCAACCGGCAACTGGGCCGGCAAGATGTCCAAGGCCGACATCACCCAGGCGAAGAGCAGTATCGCCTCGGTCCGCCAGAAGGCCATCGCCGAATTGGCGAACCAGGGACTCTCGCAAGAAGAGACAGATCTGGCGAAACAACTGCTCGGCGACATCCTCGACGTGGTGGAGAAAACGGTCGAAAGCGGAAAAGTCGACGGAGCCGCCGCACTGCTGCTCGACCCGGATGCCATGACGCTGCTGGTCGGCGGTCATCTGGTCGAAGGCGCCAAGCTGGAAAAGGTGCTGAAGCAACTGGCCGAGTTGGCCACGAAGGATAACGCCGAAATAGCCAAGCTGGTGAAACTCGATGCCGAAAAGCATCAGGGCGTCAACCTGCACACGCTTTCCATCCCCATTCCCGAGGAAACCGAGAATCGCGACAAGATCGTCCGCCTGGTGGGTGAGACTCTGGACGTGGTTATGGGGATTTCCGAAGACGGGCTGTACATGGCGGCCGGTCGCGACGCGATGAGCAAACTCAAGGAGGCGGTCGACAAGTCGAAGGCCGAGGCCGGCAAAGAAATCCCGCCCATGCACATCTCGGTGGCCGCAACGCCTATCGCCAAGGCCATCGCCGAGTTGGGCGAGGACGAAGCCAAGCCGGTCGCCGCCATGGTTGTCGCCGCGCTGGAGAAGTCGGCTGGAAAGGACCATGTCACGATTACCAGCACCGGGATCGAGCGTGGAATGAAGATCCACCTGGAGCTTGAACAGGGCATCCTGAAGCTGATCGGATCGGCCGCCCAGATGACCACCGGGATGACACCGGTCGCGACGCCGCCAACGGGCGCGACGCCGCCGGCCACAACGCCGCCGGCCACAACGCCGCCGAGCACGACGCCGCCGAGCACGACGCCGCCAAAGTAAGCTCGGCGTCAAGCTCAAGCGGCCAAACCGTCCCCGTGGCACCGGCTGGAAACCCAGCCGGTGCCGCCTTTTTTCTCGAACAACCTTCGGAAGTCGGAAATCGCATTCCCGTCCGAGCTGCGGCGTCCTCGCCGCGAGTTACGTTGACTGTGCATTGACGTTGAACGTGCATTGACGTTGAACGTGCATTGACGTTGAACGTGCATTGACGTTGAACGTGAGTTGACGTAACCCGCCCCGAGGACGGGGCGGCTCTGTCCTATCAACTACCTTCTGCCCATGCCCAACTTCTCCACGACGCGTACTGAAATCGCCACGATCCCGGTTGCCGAATTGGCCCAACGGTTCGGCACGCCGACGTTCGTTTACGATGCGGCCCAAATCGTGCGACGGCTTGAAGATCTGGCGGCCTTCGACCACGTTCGCTACGCGCAGAAAGCCTGCTCGAACCTGGCGATCGTCGATCTGGTCCGCCGGCACGGGGCGCTGGTCGACGCGGTCAGCGCCAACGAGGTCCGCCGGGCCCTGGCGGCCGGCTACTCGGTCCAGGCCGCGTATTCGGTAGAGACAACGCCGCCGCCGGTCGTCTACACGGCCGATATCTTCGACGCCGACGCGCTGGAACTGGTCGTCGAGCAGGGCGTCCACGTCAACTGCGGATCGGCCGACATGATCGACCAATACGGCCGACTCATGCCGGGGCGGGATATCACGCTGCGAATCAACCCGGGCTTCGGACACGGGCACAGCCAGAAGACCAACACGGG
>CAZDHN010000953.1:0-1744 GCA_964505115.1 uncultured Planctomycetaceae bacterium | reverse complement strand
CGGTCGTCCGGCGGGCCAATATGCGTCAGCAGCACGAAGATGTCGGCAACTCCCCCGGACTTGGCCAGGATATTGGCGACCGCGGGCTGGATCGGCTGGATCTCCAGCAGGCGGTCCGCGGCGTTTCCCATGTTGGGCGTGGCGGTCCCGATGACGCCCACGGTCAGGCCGTCGAACTTGAAGATTCTGTACGCCCTGGCGTTCTTGGGCGTTGCGTCCTTGGGCCACGCGCAGTTGGCGGCCACTACGGGCAGGGAGAACTTGTCGATCAATTCGGCGAGCCGCTTGGTGCCGTGAGAGTAGTCGTGATTGCCGGGGATGATCGCGTCGTATCCCATGGCTCCCATCAACTCGGCCATTGCTTCGCCGCGCAGGTCGAGCGCCGTGAGATCACCCTTGTTGAACCAGTCTCCCGTGTCCACGAAAACCACGTTCTTCCCGGCCGCCCTCTGGTCCTGGACGAACCTGGCGATCCGAGCGAGCTGGGCCGAATTCTCGTGAATATCCGAGGTATGGTAGAACGTGATCGTGGCCTCGCCCGCCATGCCGGCCAGGCATGCCGCGAGTAGGATCGAGAACACCAGGATCGCCGTCGCCAGCCGTCGCATCATCTTGCTTCCCTTTCCGGTTGGGGCTATTGATCTTTGCATAATCAATGCGCGATTCAAGGCCGCTGGCCGGGGAACCGGGCTTCGCCCTCGGTCATTGGCTATGCAAGGGTCAATAATAGGCATTTGAACCAACCTTGAGTCTGGCCTAACGGGCCGGGGTTGTCAATCAAGGCGGCAGGGCCGCCAACCAAACCGGTGCTTCCGCACCCAGGCAAGAACCCGCTCCCGTTGGTCGCTGAACTCTGTCAGAATCTCAGCGATTCCTTGGGTTAGTGATATGGTGACCAGCCGGGCGCCATGAATGCCTCAAAGGAACCCCACAGTACGGGTTCCCGCCGTCGATGGAACCGGTCGGCCCGGGCTGCTATAATGAAGCAAACACGCCCATGGGTTGAGGTCCCGCCGCATCCCCAAGCTACCGAAGAAGAAAAGTTCCAATGAGATTCTGCTTGCTACGCTTGAGCCTTGCGGCTGCTTGCGCCCTGGCGTTGGTAACGCCCCGCCAGGCGCCGGCCGCGGCCAAAACCCTGGCCGATAACGACCCCGACCACGACGAGGCCGCTGAATTCACTGACGATACGATCAGCCCCACCTGGCGGAACGTCGTCGATAACGGCAAGGGCCGACTGCCCGGCGTGCAGTACTGTTCGGGCGGTCACACGAACGCCCTGGTGCCGCTTTGGGTCCGCGGCTCCGGCGCAAAGCGGTTCGCCGCGTTGGTTAAGGGCATCGACGCCAAGGCTGCCCAATTTTGGGCCGAGTTCGGCGGCACGAACCGCTGGAACGGCGCTTACGTCGACAACACCGACGTCTTCAAGGTAATCGACAGCGAATTGCCACGATAACGTTGACCGTCCCAACTCGCCTATAAAGCCGCGACCGTTGGTCGCGCACGGGGCAAAGAAACTGCGGTTCTGCAAAACTTCCAGCGCGACCACCGGTCGCGGCTCTATAGGTTGTCGCGTTGCCTTACCCCGACTCCAGCTCCAACAGCCGGCGTTTGAGGTCGACCCCACCGGGCGCGGAAAAGCCGCCGAGACAGCCGTTGGCCGCGACCACCCGGTGACACGGCACGATTATCGGGATGCGGTTGGTTGCCATGCAGTTTCCAACCGCACGGGCGGCAGCCGGTC
>CAZDHN010000952.1:0-1744 GCA_964505115.1 uncultured Planctomycetaceae bacterium | reverse complement strand
CAAGCCCACCCCGCAACAACTCGCCGCGTGGCAGCGCGAAACTAGCGACGAGATGCTGACCAGGCTGAAGAGCCTGGGTGTGAACTTCCTGATGATTCCGCTTTGCAAAGGGGCCGGCATGAAGGCCGAGATGCCCTATATGCAAGAGACTGCGCGCTGGACGAAGCGCTGTCACGAGGCGGGAATCCATGTGGGCGTTTATGCCGATAGCAGTACGCTGCTGTGGGACATGTTCTCCAAAGAGGTTCCCGAGGCACGCGACTGGCTTACGCTCGATAAGGATGGCAAGCCGATCGCCTATTCCCGTGGCCAGCCGTTCCGATACCGCTACAGCCGAAACCATCCCGACGCCCACGACTACTTCCTGAAGGTTATCAAGTTCGCGGTGGAGGAGGCCAAGGTCGACTTGCTCCATTTCGACAATTACCTATGGGGTCCCGGCACCGAGGCGGATTCGCTCGCGCGGTTCCGTGAGTACCTGGCCAAGACGTTTTCCTCCGAACAACTCACGTCGATGGGCGTCGACGACCTGGCCTCGGTACAAGCGGCGTCGACCAGTGCGTCTGGCGTCATGCTGCACCGGGCGTGGCGCGATTTCTCTTGCCAGTACCTGGCCGATTCCTATCGGCGGCGCTGCCAGTACGCCCGCTCGCTGCGCAAGGATATCCTAATGGAGTGCAATCCGCACGCCGTCAAGCAGCGGACCGTTGTCCCCCGGGACCACTTTCGGCTCGTCGGCCACGGCGACGCTTTCTGGGTCGAGGGCATCCCTTACGGCTATTCCGGCTACCGCGACGGCCGGCTGCAAACTCGCATCCGGTCGTTCAAGGTCGGCCGGCTGTTGGGCAACATGGTCTTCTCGAAGAACATCAATCCGTTGGAACTAGCCGAGTCGATGGCCTTCAATCTTGATTGCCTGGGGTGCATCTGCTTCTTTGAATACGGCATCATCCGGCGCCGCCCCTATACGCCCGAAGGGGTCTTGCCGGAATCCAAGCCGTTTATCCGATTCTACAACGAGCGGCGCGATCTATTCCGCAACACCGAGATTGTCGCCGACGTGGCCGTCCTGCGCAGCTTTCCTTCACAGGTGTTTGCCGCGAGCAAGTGTTCGGCGTTGACGAATCGAGTGGAGCAAGAGTTGATCGAAAACCGTGTACCGTTCCAGATAGTTGGCCAGCAGCATCTGGATGACCTGAAACCCTATCGCTTATTGGTGTTGGCCGGCTGCCCGGCCCTCTCCGACACCGACCTTAAACGCATACGTCGTTACGTCGATTCCGGTGGGACGCTGTGCATCATCGGCCCGGCGGCCACCCACGACGAGTGGATGACTCCCCGCCGGCAGCCTGCCTTGGACGATCTGCCCAAATCGCGGGTGGTCCGCATCGAATCGCCCGACAACTTCATGGCGGCGGTCGGCCAGACGTGTGGCAAGGAGTTGTCGGCCTCCGTCGATTCTCTTGTCGGTCTCTGCACGGAATTGACCGAACGATCCGACGCGCGTTTGCTTCACCTGGTCAATTACCGCGAGGGAGAGATGCTTCGGGATGTAACCGTACGGCTGCGCCTGCCGCCGGGGCGTCGCGCCAAGACGGTGATCCTGGCCAGTCCGGGCCGCGCGAAGGATCTTCAGGTACCCTTTGAATCAGATGGCGACGCTGTCACCTTCACCGTGCCCAGGATCGATGTCTATGAGATTGCCATACTCACGATGGAATGAGCGGATCGACCGGCGGGGCCG
>CAZDHN010000951.1:0-1749 GCA_964505115.1 uncultured Planctomycetaceae bacterium | reverse complement strand
AGCAACGCGCGGCGTGGGTTGTCATCGCTCTGCCTGACCGTAACCCCCCGGGGCCCCGGCGGCTTTCCAGTGGCGGAGGCAGTCGAGGGGGTAATCGGTGAGGATGCCGTCGATTCCGGCGGCTCGGGCGAGGCTCCAGGCTTTGGGGTTGCGATAGTGTTCGGCCGAGCCGGCCAGGTTGAAGAGCACCTGCTTGCCGTGCTTGCGGAGCAGTTGGACCTCTTCCCGGCTGGGTACGAAGGAGAGCAGGAATACGTCGAGGAAGTTCTCATCGAGCCGCGTTTGAAGATCCTTCCTCCCGACGTTCTGGCCGATCCGGAACTTGGGTTCCAGGGCCTTTAGACGCCGGCCGCACTCGGGGCTCTGATCGAAGGCGAACGACTCCCGCAAGAGACCGTACTGGCGGACAAGGTCAACCAACTTCTGTTCACCTTTGCGGTCCAAGTCCTTGACGTTCAGCGCCAGGATCGTCGGCCCTCGTCGCTGCTTCTTAACCATGGCCAAGCTTTCTTCGAAGGTGGGAATTCGCGTGCCGGCGAATTTCTTGTCGAACCAGGAGCCCGCGTCGAGCCGCTTCAGTTCCGCCAGCGTGAACTCGCGCGGCGACCGATTCGGCCCGTCGGTCGTTCGCCCCAGGGTGCCGTCGTGCAAGATGATCAGGCGGCCATCGCGGCTGGTGCGAATGTCCAGCTCGAACCCCATCCCCCGCTCGATGCAGGCCGACAGCGCCGGCAGCGTGTTCTCGGGCGCGTGCCGCAGTAGCCCCCGATGTCCGATCAGAATCGGCTCGGCCGCCGGAGTGGCGGTGGAAGCAAGAAGCACAGTGTAATCGTCGTTGGGCGAAGAACGTCTCCTGACGACGATTCCCTCACTGCGTAATATGGTACGAACAGCCTGGAACCACCGCTCTCGCCACTCTTGCCATGCCACGATTAGGCCAGCAACCAAGAGGCGTCAAGAGAAATTAGTATGGTCCCCGAAATTTCCGAATTCCGCTTCGGACCCCATCCGCACTGCCGTCAGAACTCGCTGGCATCCACTGGCAGCCGGTCCTTGCGGTTGCCGAGCCGTCGGTAGGTTTCCGGCTCGATCGAGTAGCTGATTGAGCGGACGGAGCCGTCGCAGAAGACGAAATTACAGCCGCCGGAGTGGGCACTGCCGAAGATGTCAATAGACGACTCGCCAGGACGGTCCCGCTTGGGCAATAAACTCTGATTGGCCCAACGGAGCGTATCGTAGTTGTGTCCGGCGTACATACTCCGGTTATCGCCGAAATCACTACCGTTGGCGTAATTGTCGGGGGTGAGGTACTTTTCGCCGGCCATAAGGGTATTGCTCGTGCCGTCGCGGACGTGGGCGTGCGCCACTTGGCTGCGCAGGTAACAGATGCCGGTCTGGTCGCCAATCCAGGCGGGCCAGGAGTAAGACGCATAGGTGGGATCGTTGGCGGGAGGGAGGTTTGGTGGGCCGCTGCAGCTGAACGGCGTACTATCGCCCGCGTTGGCCGTGTAATCATTCAGTGCGTGCTGCGTAACTATATTGGCGTTGTGGATGTAGTAGCCGTCGTCAATGGCGGGATACAACAGCGCCCGGCGGCGGCTTGGGCAATTCAACGCGGCCAACGGGGTTCGGGTCGCTTGGCTGGCATCGGCTTTCTTGTCTGCCTCGTCCTTGCCGGTGCCCAACTGGTGCAGTGCCTCTTGCTCCATGTAGGGCAGGATATTGTAGATCCAGCCGCCGGGTTGGCCC
>CAZDHN010000950.1:0-1767 GCA_964505115.1 uncultured Planctomycetaceae bacterium | reverse complement strand
AGGGAGATAACATCTCCACCGATACCGGGCTGCTGAGTGAATGGCCCGAAGAAGGTCCCAAGCTCCTCTGGACGGCCAAACCGCTTGGCAAAGGTTACAGCAGCGTCACGATCGCGAACGGTCTGATATACACCGCCGGCGACATCGGCGAGTTCAACGTAATCACTGCCCTCGACATGAACGGCCGCATCCAATGGCAGTTCAACAACGGCAGCGCTTGGACTCGCGGCGCCCAGGGCACGCCAACCATCGATGGCGACCGGCTGTATCACGAAAACGCACTCGAAGAAGTCGTCTGCCTCGATGCCAAAACCGGCAAGAAGATCTGGGGGCTGAATTTGGCATCAAAATTCGGCGGCAAGAAAGGCGGCTTCGGCCGGGCTGAATCTCTACTGATCGACGGCGACCATCTGATCTGTTCGCCCGGAGGCAACACCGCCCTGGTGGCCGTCGACAAAATCACCGGCCAAACCGTCTGGAAATCACCCAGCGTGGGCGAGCCGGCCAGCTACGTCTCCCCGATCCTGGCCGAGTTACAGGGACTCCGCATGATCATCACCATGTCGCAGAAGTGTCTGATCGCGGTAAACGCCGACACGGGTGATCTGCTCTGGCGGTTCGAGCATTACACCAAACGCTACGTGGCGAACTGTGTCACGCCGATCTATCACGATGGGCACGTTTTCGTTACCGGCGGATACGGGAAAGGCTGCGCGATGCTGGCGATCACCGTGGACGGACAGAAAGCCACCATCGAACCGGTTTGGCGGACCGAGGACCTCGACAACCGACACGGCGGCGTAATCCTACGGGATGGCCATCTATACGGCGCTGCCCATTCGAGCAACAACGGCAAGTGGGCCTGCCTCGACTGGAAGACCGGCAAATTGATGTATGCCGAGCGGGGCTTGGGCTCGGGTTCGCTTACCTTGGCCGACGGGATGCTCTACATCCTGAGCGAACGCCGCAAGATCGGTCTGGTTCGGCCCACGCCCGCCAGCCACCAGATAGTCAGCCAGTCGAAGATCCCCAAAGGCGGCGAAGGCCCCAGTTGGGCCCACCCAGTCGTCCGCGGCGGCCGCCTCTACATCCGCCACGGCGATTTTTTGTACGCATACGATGTGCGGGCGAAATGAGAGCCTAGTTATCCAAAACCTCTTTCTCGCGGACTTCGGCCAGCTTGGTGGCTTGGGTTTCGTGCTTCTTGGTGAGCTCTTGGATCTCCGACTTTACGTCGTCGCGGTTGTCTTCGGAGATGGTTTTGGCCTTCTCGGACTGCTCGGCCGCCTTGTTGCCGTCGCGGCGGATGTTGCGCACGGCTACCTTGGCCTCTTCGGCCAGTTCGTGGATGCGGCCGACCATCTTGCGGCGGACTTCGGACGACAGGGCCGGGATGTTCAGACGGATCACACGACCGTCGTTCTGCGGGTTGAACCCGAGGTCGCTGGCCTGAATGGCCTTTTCGATCTCCTTGAGCGTGCCCGGATCGAAGGGGCGAATGACGATCTGGTGCGGCTCGGGCGCGCCCACGGTGGCTACTTGCTTAATGGGGATCGGCGAGCCGTACAATTCGACCTTGAGCGAATCGACCAGGCCCGGGTTGGCCCGCCCGGTGCGAATGCCGGCCAGGGAACTCTTCAGCACCCCGATCGCCTTTTCCATTCGTTCTTCAACGTCCAGCAGGATATCGTCGGCGTCCATGGTAGTTCGTAGTTGATAGTGGGTAGTGGGTAGTGGGTAGTGGGTAGTGGGTAGTGGGTAGTGGGT
>CAZDHN010000949.1:0-1769 GCA_964505115.1 uncultured Planctomycetaceae bacterium | reverse complement strand
GTGACTTGTGAAATGCCTCCGCTTTGATTGAATTCGGCATGGTCGTGTCCACGACTATGCCCAATTCAATCAGGAAGGTGAACTTCGTAGAGCACCGGTCTACGGAACCGAAGGGGCGATGACGATCTAGTCGACAACAGCCAGATGGTGCGGCGACGCGGTTAACGGAGACGTCATGGATCTTGTCCGTCCACTTCGGGTGCTGTTCCTGTTTTACCAACGGTAATCGTGGGCCGCCTGGACCATCGCAGCAACGTTCTCTGGTGGAGCGTCACCTTGGACCATATGCGTCGGGGAGACAATATAACCGCCGCACCGGCCGAGAATGTCGATGGTCCGCTTGGTCTCGCTGTAAACCTCGCCGGCGGTGGCGTGGGGAAGCAATTCCACTTCGTCGATCGCCCCGTGAAACGAGAGCCGATCGCCGAAACGCGGAAACAACTCCTCCGGACGCATGCTGGCCGCCGAAACCTGAATCGGGTCGAGTAGGTCCAGGCCGACTTCAATCAGGTCATCAATCACCGGCACGATCGACCCGTCGGAATGGTAGAAGGTCTTGAGGCCCATCTGCTTGAAGGTGGAGATCAGCCGGCTGGTAAACGGCTTGATTCGCTTGCGCCAAACATCAGGGTTCAAAAGCATTTGCCGCTCCTCGCCGATGTCGCCACCGGACCCGATAATGTCGATCTTGCCGCCGCCGGCGTCGATCACGCGCAATGCGCGCTGGCGATAGTACTCTTCGACGCGGCGGCAGATCGCCTCGGGAATCTCGGGCTGGGTGTGCAGATCGATCAGAAACTGCTCCAGACCGCGTATGTACCAAGGCGTCTCGAAAGCGCCGCCGGCAAAAAACATGATCGCACGCCGGCCATTGCGGTTGGCACGCTCGATGATTTCCGGCACTGCGCAGTAGTCCCACCAATCCAGGCTCGGCCAGTCGTACGCTTCGATTTCCGCGACCGTGTCCGCCTTCGCCAGTGGGTGGTGGCAGAACTCGAAGTAGGCGTTCGTCGGAGTCTGGACCTTCTTGAAACCAATACCCCAAAAGTCCGTACCTTCGCCGAAGAGTGTTGGGGTGGAGCGCTCTTCGGGGCCGATGAAAGGCACATGAATCCAACGAAGATCAATCTCCAACTCATCGAGCACGTCGTTAAGCACGTCGTCTGATGTGGCCAATCCCAGGTGAACGCGCATCGTCTCCAGCGCCTCGGAGGTAAATCGCATCGAGGTCGCCGGCCGATCGGCCCTGCGTCGCTCACAGGCGGCCAGAACGCGACTTCGACTGTCCATCATAACTCTCCAATGAAAAATGAAAATGCGTTGGCTGCCACCATCTCAACTCGCTGGTTCTATTAGCCGTGGGGAACTCCGCATCGCCCGTTGCATGGCCGCCGCCATGTCGGCAGGGCTTTCGGCCACCGTGATTCCGGCGGACTCCAGCGCAGTGATCTTCTCCTGGGCGGTGCCTCTGCCGCCGGAGATGATCGCGCCGGCATGGCCTAGGCGTTTGCCCGACGGGGCAGTGCGGCCGGCGACGAAAGCGGCTACCGGCTTGTCGAAATGTTCCGCGATGTACGCCGCTGCGTCCTCTTCGGCCGTGCCGCCGATCTCGCCGATGATTAGTACGGCTTCGGTCTCCGGATCGTCCTGGAACTTCTTCAACAGGTCGACGAACGAGGAGCCCGAGATCGGGTCGCCTCCCAGGCCCACGCAGCTCGACTGGCCAAGCCCCAGACGGCTCAACTGCCAAACGGCCTCGTAGGTGAGTG
>CAZDHN010000948.1:0-1776 GCA_964505115.1 uncultured Planctomycetaceae bacterium | reverse complement strand
CCATTACCCGACCACTGCCCCAAACAGCGCTCCGCCACTAAAAACCCAGAATCCCAAAACATATTCTTGGCACGTCTAGCGTTCTTGCTGCTTTTCTATGCGGTAGAGATGCGTGGCGGTGCGCAAGAATATGGCTCGATCGGCGACTGCCACCGAGGCCTTGACTTGACCTTCGAGTTGATTCTCGGCCAGCCGGACGAATTCCTTGCCGGGTTGAACGACGACCGTCTTGCCCGCTTCGTCGCAGAAGTAGATTCGGCCGTCGGCGAAGGTGGGCGAGGCGGAGCACTTTCCCATAATTCGCTCGGTCCAGCGTTTCTCGCCGGTTCGTGCGTCCAGACAATTTGCCACGCCGCCATCGGAGACGAAGTAGATTTCGTCGCCGAGGAGCAACGGCGAGGACATTTTTGGGGTCTGCTTGTTTGTCTTCCAGGCGACGTGCGTGTCCGTTACGTCACCCCGCCCGTTTACGCGAACGGCCAACAGTTCCGATCCGCCGTACGCAGTGCAAATGAATATCAAACCATGGCCGAACACGGGCCGCGAGGCGTTGGAGAAGCTGGGGCCCGTGTCGACCCGCCAAAGCGGTTTGCCCGTTTCGGGCTCGTAGGAACAGAGCCACCTGGCGCCCATCACGACCAACTGTTTTTTGCCGCCTTGCTTTTTGCCCTCGGCGTCGATCATCAACGGCGTGCTGAACGACTTATTGACGTCCGGCCGGCTGGCCTCGATTGGCGGCCGGTTGGTTTTCCAGACAGTCTTGCCGGTGTTTTTATCCAAGGCCATGACGTACTGTGCCACGCAGCCGTCGCGCACGATTATGAACAGATCGTCGTGGATAATCGGCGAGCTACCCGACCCGACCCGATGTTGAATTGGCACGCAGCGCTGCCAGAGAATCTTGCCGCTGGCGGTATCGAGGCAGGCGGTGCCCATCGTGCCGAAGTCGCAGTAGAGGCGACCGGCCTCGATCACCGGGGTCGGCGAGGCGTAACTGTTGACCGAACAGATCTGGATGGGCTTGTCTCGATCGATTAGGGTAACGCTCCGCAACAGGCGACCCGTCGAGCGGTCCAGGCAGACGGCCTTTAGTGTCACGCTTCGGGCGACCTCGGGACTGGGAACCGCCGAGTCGATGCCGGCCAGCCACTTTTTGGCTTCCTCCGGCGTTGCCAGGATGGGCAGAGCCGTGGTCATCCAGACCTGCTCGCCGGCGACCACGGGCGAGGACCACCCAAGCCCTTCGACCGCGACCTTCCAACCAACGTTCCGGGCCTCGCTCCACTCAAGCGGCAGTCCGGTGACATTGGAATGACCTTGTCCGTCCGGCCCGCGAAACTGAGGCCAGTCGGCCGGCGCGGTTGAAACAACACACTCCAGGATCATCAGGGCAACGAGAGAGAACCGCATGCTTGCTCCACCTTTTCGGAATGCTTTTGTTCGTCCCCGATCGGCGGCACGAAACGCCCAATCGCGGACGAGGAATGGGTAGACGTTAGATTCTCAACGTAAAGAACGGCCGTGTCAAGCGGCGGGCACACGCAGGGGAAATGCAAAGTCGCAAAACGGTCCCCTCTCCCTTTGGGAGAGGGTTAGGGTGGGCTGATGAAAATGTTCTTCATGTGTGTTTCTTGCTAACCGTGCGTGGCGGCGGCGAGCTTCTTCATAAACAGCGACTCGCCGGGTGTCACTGGCGTAGGAGTCTTTCAATACCAATATTCCCCAGTTTACCCAGTCGCCTAACTTTTCATCAGCCCAGGGTTAGGGTGAGGGCTG
>CAZDHN010000947.1:0-1788 GCA_964505115.1 uncultured Planctomycetaceae bacterium | reverse complement strand
CTAATGTTGGCGATCCCGTGGCCCAGCTACGCTTCAACCGGATGAACCTGAATTCTTGCGAATTCAGCTACGGGTGAATCACTTCCGTCAAGACCTACTCCTTCCACTCCTCGATCAGCTTCCGCCACTTGGCCTTATCGAAATTCTTCGGTTGGGGGAAGTCCTGGTCGGCTTCGAGTTCCTCCCAGGTGGGCGTTTTCGAGGGCACGCCGCCGGCCGGGATTTCTAGATCGGCTACCCAGACGATCGAGTTGAGAACCAGCGTGCGGAAGTTGTCGTTGGCCCAACTCCAGTGCCAGTGGCCGCCGGTGAAGCCGAACCCGCGTCCGCCGTCCGCCCGCTCGACGGCCCAGGCCACGTGCTCCGGCTGGCCGCTGCGGGCGCGATAGGTCGGGTTGTTGCTGTGAGGGCCGTCCTTTCGCTGCCGGGTGGCGTCGGGTGGAACGGCAGTGAGGATCGGCGAGACGCCCTTCATGTCGTCGACGAACCGCATGTGGCAGTACCACTCGTCGTCGATTGCGAACGGCTTCACGCCCTGGGTAATCTGATGCTCGGGCAGGCTCTTGAACTCGCCCAGCCAATGCGGATTGACCGACCAGTCGGTCTCGAAGTAGCCGCCAATCCACTTCTTCAGGTAGTCGCCCGGCTTGCCGTTAGGTATCTCGACCGCATAGTGCAGACAGGCCAGCCCGACGCCCTTGGCCATCAGCTTGTCGAGCTCTTCCAGGTGTTCCATGGCCGGATGCCGTCCGCCGCCGTCGGCGAAGATCACGATCGCGTCGGCGTTGTCCAACGCGGTCGGGTCCGTCGGCCAACCGTTGCGATAGACCACCGCGTGCACGCCCGGCACGTTCTCGTTAAGGTCCTTGGCCAACAGCAGGCAGCCGGCGTTGTGCTCGTGAGCGCCGTAGCCGTGGCTCTTGGGGCCGGCGATCAGCACGATCTTCTTCTCGTCTTCCATCTTCAGCCGCTTCAAACAAATGTTGCGGAACTGAACTTTCATGGGCGGGCCGACGTGGATCTGGAAAGCGAGGATCCCGCTGCGACGACGCATGGCCGTGTCCTCGTCGGTCACCTCGACCATCACGTGGCCGTTGATCTCGTGGATGAAATGGAACCCTCGGGCGGTGATCCGGTATTGGTTCCAGTCGTCGGGCTTGACGTAGGAGCCGAGTTGCTTGGTATCGCCCACGCTGCCGACGACCTTTGGCTTGTGGTTCGCGCCGATGACGGTCTTCTCGCCCCGCTTGGCCAGAATGCCCCGATACCGCTCGCCGTAGAGTATACCGGTGTAGGTATTGCTGGCGTCCATGTCGGCCTGGTATCCGCCGACGACCCACTTGCCCCACTTCTCCGGGTCCTCCCAACTTCGGTACTGCACGCCCGAGTTGCCGCCGTTCATGCGATATTCGAACCGCAGTTCGAAGTCGTCGAGCTTACCCTGTCGCCAGATGACAAAATTGTTTGCCTTCAGATCGGTGTCGGCCTTCGTCTGGCCGGTGATCGTCCCGTCTTCCACCCGCCAGAGCTTGGGATCGCCGTCCCAGCCGTCCAGCGTCTTGCCGTCGAAGATCGGTTTGAAGCCCGCCTCGCACTTATCAGCCCCGACCGCCCGTAGCGGCAGCCCGAGTATTACCAGGCCGACAATTCCCAATGCGAAAAGCGTAATCGTCCGTTTCATGGCATGTACCTCCAGGAGTGAAGTGACAGGATGGTGAGCAGCGACGTAACCCAGCCGCACATCCCCCAGTCGGACGTACCCAGCCGGTCCACCGCCAAGAAAGGTTG
>CAZDHN010000946.1:0-1790 GCA_964505115.1 uncultured Planctomycetaceae bacterium | reverse complement strand
GTAAAGGGCCGAAAGCGAAACGCGTTTTCTCAACCAACTCGCCCAATCGCTCCACGCCGCCGGCCGCCGCGACGACCTCTGGAAACTGGCCCCCCGTTATTCCCGCCGCAGCGCGGCCGAAGAGAAAGCGGATGGTGGGTAGTTGATAGTTGATAGGCGCGTCCGCGCGGCTTTCCGCTTTCCGCTTTCCTTCCCTTCACCCCGCCTGCGACCGTATGAACACGAAATAGGCGGCCATTACCAGGGCCATGGCGTACATCAGCCACTTGACCTGACCGCCTCGACCGGCGAGGAGTTTGATGATCGGGTAAGCGATGAACCCCAGGGCCAGCCCGTCGGCGATTGAATAGGTCAGGGGGATGCCGATCACGACAAGGAACGTTGGGATCGACTCGGTATGGTCTGACCAATCCACTTTGGTCACGTTCCGCATCATCAGCGAACCGACCAGCACCAGTGCCGGCGCGGTAATGGGTGGATAGCTGCCGACCATGGCGATCAACGGGCTGAAGAAGAGTGCCGCCAGGAACAGGCAGGCCACAACCAGCGCGGTCAGGCCGGTCCGGCCGCCCTGCTCCACGCCCGACGCGCTCTCGATGAAGCTGGTAACCGTGCTGGTCCCCAGCGCGGCGCCGGCGGTCGTGCCGATCGCGTCGGACAGAAGGGCCTGCTTAACCCGGGGTAGCTTGCCGTCCTTCATCAGCCCTGCCTGCTCGCTCACGCCGATCAAGGTGCCCAGCGTGTCGAATACGTCCATGAACAAGAAGATCAGAATGAACGGCAGCATCGACCAACAGGCCGCGTTTATCAGATCCATCTTAAATAACGTGGGCTCGATGGAAGGCGGACTAGAAACAACCCGGTCGGCGATGATGAACCCGTTGGTCGGGCTCATCAGCTTCGAATTGGTGACGACCTCGCTTTGGGTGATCGGCTCGGGCATCAACGGCAGCGAGAATTTCAGGATGACGGCCAATAGCGTGGCGGCCACGATCCCCCAGACAATCGACCCGCGCACCCGACGCGCGTACAGCCCGGCCGTCAACAACAGGCCGAAGAAGAACACGATCAGGTCGGGCGAGGCGAAGTGTGGGTTGAGCTTGACGGACGTGCCGGGGTTATCGATCACCAGCGTGGCGTTTTTCAGGCCGATGAAGGCGATGAAGATACCCAGCCCGACGGCGATCCCGTTTCGCATGCTCGCGCTGATTGCCTCCAGCAGCATCTCCCGCACGCCCAATAGCGAGAGGATCAGAAACAGTACGCCCGCGATGAACACCACCCCCAGCGCGATTTGCCAGGGCGTGGTTTCGCTCGGTTGCAGCGTTCCGGCGGCCACGCGGGCACTGATGAGCGTGGCGGCGGCAGGCAGGACGGAGAAGACGAAGACGAAATTCTCGCCCATGCCGGGCGCTTGTGCGATTGGGTATCGGGCGTAGATGGCCATAATTCCGGTGGCCAGCGCGGCGGCCAGGCAGGTGGCCGTGGTCACGGCGCCGAAATCCAAGCCGGTATCCGTGCCGAACATCGAGCCGGAGAGCACGGCCGGCTGCACGAAGATGATGTAGGCCATCGTCAGGAAGGTGGTCAGCCCGGCCAGCAGCTCGGTGCGGACGTCGGTTCCGTTTTGCGAGAGTCGAAAGAAGCGGTCCAGCATGCGATATCCTCCGGCGAGTTGGTTCCTGTTGCGGAAAACAGTCAGCCATTGGTCCCCTCTCCCTTTGGGAGAGGGTTAGGGTGGGCTGATGAAAATGTTGTTTATGTGTGTTTCCTGCTAACCGTGCGTGGCG
>CAZDHN010000945.1:0-1794 GCA_964505115.1 uncultured Planctomycetaceae bacterium | reverse complement strand
ATGGCTGTAGTGGTTCGTGCCGAGTGCAACCGGACGTAGGACTTCAAGACCATGCAACCGATTCCACTTCATCACGTTTGGCAATATACCGACGTCGATCGGGCCTTCTGGCAAGAGCACCTGGAGGACTGGCTACCGCGGCGGATTTTCGACGCCCACACCCACGTCAACGAGCCCGAGTTCCGCGTCGAGGAGATGACCGAGGCGAAGCGCCGGCAATACTGGGTGAACGAGGTGGGTGAACCGATCGGGGCGGCCGATGCCCAGCACTGTTTCGAGACCGTCTTCCCCGGTCGCGAGTTTTCCTGCCTGGCGTTCGGGCACCCTTCGCTGGAGTACGACATCGAGGCTTCCAACAAGGCGCTTCAAACGGAATGCGTTCGGCGCGGATGGTATCGGCTGGCGGTCGTTCCGCCGCAATGGTCGGCCGAGCGACTCGAAGAGGAATTGGACCAGCCGCGCGTGCTGGGCATCAAGGTCTACTACGCGCTGATTGGCAACGATCCGGTCAGCCGCGATAAGTACCTGGAAGCCGACATCTTCGATTTCCTACCCCATCATCAACTGGAATTGCTCGACCAGCGACACGCCTGGGTCACCTTGCACGTGCCGAAGGCCAACCGGCTGGGTCATCCGCGGAACATCAGCCAAATCCGCGAACTCCGCCGCCGCTACCCAAACATCGTATTGGTGATTGCCCATCTCGGCCGCTGCTACACGATGCCGCACGCCCAGGAGTCGCTTCCGCAACTGGCCGACGACGAGGGGCTTCTGTTCGACAACTCGGCCGTGCTCAACCCGGACGTTCACCGCTACGCCCTGGAGACGTTGGGCCCGGAGCGAATTCTGTTCGGCACCGACAACCCGATCTTCTACATGCGCGGCCGGCGGCAGTGGCAGGGCCGGAGTTACGTCAACCGCACCGACTACCCGTTCCACTTCAACAGCCGCCGCGAACCGCCCGAGGTCGAAGCGACCTACACACTCTTCATGTACGAAGCCCTCCTCGCGATCCGCCAAGCCTGCGACGAGTTGGGGCTCGGCCCCGAACAGGTCGAGCGCATCTTCCACGGCAACGCCAGCCGGCTGATCGAGCGAGTTGAAAGGCGATAGCCAATAGCCGCAGGCGGAAGCCGGCGGTTGGCTGGCACGACAGTTTGGGGTGGACAGTTTGAGCGAACTGCCGCGCAACCGCCAGCTCCCGCTGGCGGCTATCGGGCATGGAATCACGGGGATTCGCACCGCACACCCCCCAATGTTACCGCACGCGAACTATCTGTATGGATTTTTTGTTAAATGCGCGAATGGCTAGTTGACATTCGCGCTTGTGTAAAGTATGATCGGGGCATTCGATCCATTGGTAGGGTGTTGTTCATGAGTTGGTCCGACTACATCAAGAACGATTTGGCCGCGCGGATTCGCTCCGGGCGCGAGCTGCCCGACAAGCTGACGCTGCACAGTCTATCCAAGCAGTACGAAGTGAGCCTAACTCCGGTCCGGCAGGCCGTGGGCGAACTGGTTGAAGGCGGCATCTTGCGGAAAGGCACCAATGGGCGGCTGGCAATCAACTCCAAGAAGGTCGGCAGCGGCGGACCGTCCAGACCCGAGCCACCCAAGGACTTCTGCCGGGAGATCGGCAAGGATTTGGCCGCTTTGAGCCTGCGAGGCCAACCCATTTGGCTGCGCGAGGAGGAAATTGCCGGGCGGTACGGTATCAGCCAGACGGCCACGCGGCAAATTTTCGGTCGGCTGGCCGGTCAGGGTCTGGTCGAGCACAAGCCTCGCCGCGGATGG
>CAZDHN010000944.1:0-1804 GCA_964505115.1 uncultured Planctomycetaceae bacterium | reverse complement strand
TAGACAGCCCGCCGACAATCTATCGGGGCCTGGCACTGTTCGGCTCGGCCGACGGCTACGTCTACTGCCTCCGCTGCTCCGACGGAGAACTCGTCTGGCGGTTCCGCGCGGCGCCCGAGGAGCGACGAATCATGGCCTACGGGCAAATCGAGTCGGCCTGGCCGGTCCATGGAAGCGTGCTGATCGATAACGGCGAACTCTTCTTCACCGCCGGCCGCTCGTCGTTCCTCGACGGGGGGATCCATCTCTATCGGCTCGATCCGCTCACCGGCAAGCTGCTTTCCACCGCGCCATTCTGCTCGCGCAATCCCGAGACGGGCGAACAGCCCCGCGAATTGGTCCACGGGTTCGACATGGAGGGCGGGCTGCCGGACGTTCTCTCGGGCGACGGCAATTCCGTTTTCATGCGGCACGTCGGCTTCGACCACCAATGCCGCCAGCAAGCCGAGCCCCAACGGCATCTATTCAGCACCACCGGCTTCCTGGACGACTCCTGGTGGCACCGCTCCTACTGGACGTTCGGTACCAAAGTGCTCGCCGGTTGGCCCGGCTGGTGGAGAGTGGGCAACCAGATACCGTCGGGCCGGCTGCTGGTCGTCGACGATACGACGATTTACGGCTTCGGCCGCGACCGCTACCCGGGCGGGAACACGGGCCAGTGGCGGGGTGGAGAACAGTATCGCCTCTTCGCCGCCGGCAAGGACGATAACTCCTTCGAGCCGCGAAAGAGAAAACGCGGCCAGCGGCCCGACTACCATTCGTCGATCAAATATCGCTGGTGCGAGCCGATCCCCATGCTTGGTCGGGCGATGGTGCTTGCCGATCGGACGCTGTTCGTGGCCGGCCTGGCCAAGGGCAATCGGCCGGACGAACTGGTGCCGATCCGTGGCGGCAAGGGCCTCTTGATGGCCTTCTCGGCGGACGACGGCCGGCAGCTTTCGGAACAAAGTCTCGACAGCCTCCCCGTCTTCGATTCCCTGATCGCCACGCCGGGGCGACTCTTCCTGACCACGGTCAACGGCAGCATCCGCTGCTACGCGGGTCGATAGCCCGGGCAGTTATTCTTCGCGTGCCCCTAGCGAAGCGAATATCTCGTCGAGTGCCCGGGTTTCCAGGCCGTGCTCATTCGCGGCTTCATCCAGTGAACGCCGCGTGCCAAGCGGCAAGAGGGGGTCCATCAGCCCGAGCGAGTCGCTGTGTTCCTGGCCGAGCAAGTGTCCCAATTCGTGCATGACAGTGGTCAACAGGTCAACCCGCCCGCTGGCAGCGCTTCCAGCCGGCGCCGTCAGTTCACTGCTATCGGTGGAACGGACGAACTCGTTGTCATCCGCCGGCGAGCTATCGACGAACCAGCCGTAGCCGGCCGCGTTGACGTCGATTTGGATTATGTCGCCCGACACCCGCCCCAGCATATCGCCCGGCAGGTCGGCAATTACAACGGTCGTGCTCTCCAGCGCGGTCACGGGCTCGGTCCCCAGCGACGCGGCCAGGCGATCAAACGACTGCTGGACGATCGGTTCCAGTTGCCGCTCGACGAGCAGTTCGGCCGAATCGTTCGGTATCCCGGACGTCTCGACTCTAAGCGCCACCTGGCCTTCGATTCGCACGGCGTCGGCGACGACCCAGGAGGAATCCGCGTTGTCGGAAAGTACAACCACCAGCGTATTGCCGGCCACCGTGACCGTGTCGATGATCTCCCACATGCCGCCCTGATCGGAGAAATCGTCCGGGTGCAGTTGCTGGTTCATCGGAACGGTGGTCAATGCCGTCTGGCCGTCGTAAATCGTATAGGGTGCGTCAATCG
>CAZDHN010000943.1:0-1805 GCA_964505115.1 uncultured Planctomycetaceae bacterium | reverse complement strand
GCAATCCACCGGGGCAAGCCCGGTGGCGTCATCTCGAAGTGGCGCTGTCATATTACGGTTAGATCGATCGTATGGGCCCGTTCACGGTCTCTGGCCGCCTACGGCGGAAAAGGCCGGTGAACCGGTCTGGAAGACGTCGAATGCCACCCATGAAAACACCCGTAGGACACAAGAAAATACGCCACGAGTTGCTTTGCCGTAATCCGTGTTCAATCAGTGTTTCATCCGTGGCCAAGAATAATCCCCTGAACAGTCATGGATCAAACCAACACACACACCACGAAACGGGCGGATCGGCTGCTGATGATCGGCGCGGTGTTGGTGGGCGTTGGCGTGGCGGGGTTGCTGTTGATTACGTCGACCGGGCTGCCCATGGTCTGGGACGAGGGCAACGCCATCGGTCGCGCCGAGGGCGTCTCCCGTTGGGTCGGCCGCTGGCTGCCCGGCGGTTCCGACAACAACTTGCCAGGCCCACTTAGTCAGGAGGCCCCACTCAGCCAGGAGACTATAGCCGCCGACTGGCAATACACTACTCAGGTCGAAGGGCATCCGGCGCTGTGCGGAATTGTTATCGCCTTGGGTCGGGCCGTCTCGTCCTGGTGTCTCGGCCCGTTGGACTCCGCTCGGGCGGGGCCCATCCTGCTGTTCGGGCTGGCGGCGGGAGCTTTCTTCTACCGGATGTGGCGTTACTCGGCGGCCGCGGCAATTGGCGCGACCGCTGCGCTGGTGCTTCTACCTCGGCTGTTCGCCCATGCCCATTTCGCCGGCTCCGACGGCCTGGTTACCAGTTGTTGGATGCTGAGTTGGGCCGCCTTCGCTCCGGCCTGCATTACTGACCCTTGCATGGTCAATGATCGAGGGCGAAGCCCGGTTCCCCGGCGAAACTTCCTTGATCCACGCATTTACCATGCAAAGATCATTAGGCGGCGTTGGGCGGTCGTTTGGGGGATTTGCCTGGGCATGACGCTGGCCGCCAAGGCCAGCGGCTGGTTCGCCCCCCTGCCCTTCCTGGTTTGGGCTGCCGTCTATCGCGATCGGGCGGCCGGCCGGGCGCTGGCGATCGGGCTGCCCATCGCCGCGATTACCTTCTTCCTGCTCAACCCGCCGCTTTGGCATCATCCGCTGATCGGTACCACGGCCTTTTTACAGTTGAACCTGGATCGGGCGGCGCAGCCGGGGCTCAATATATCGACCCAATTCCTCGGCCGGATGTATAACCTCGACCACCCCCTGCCCTGCTACAACACGCTGGTCTGGACGGCCGTAACCGTGCCCTTGCCGCTGTTGGTTCTGGCCGTCGTCGGCCTGATCGCCGTGCTGGGTAACCCTCGCCAAAACAAGGTCGGAACGCTGCTGATAATGAATTGGCTGGTTCTGTTGATAGTCCGCGCCCTGCCCGGCACGCCGCCGCACGACGGCGTTCGCTTGTTCCTACCCAGCTTCGCCTTTCTGGCGGCCTTGGTCGGGGTGGGTACGGCCCGGTCGCTTGTCGCCATGAGACGTGGCCGACCGCGGCTTCGGTCGACGGGCGTGGTCGGCCTGGTGGCGCTCTTCCTGACAAGCGCGACCAGCCTGTTCTGGTATGCGCCGCAGTGGTTGTCGTATTACAATCTGACCGTCGGCGGACTGCGTGGCGCGACGGCGCTTGGCATGGAGCCCACCTACTACTGGGACGGCCTGGACCGATCGGTTCTAGATTGGCTGAATCGTCATACCGATGGTAATGCCTCGGCGCCGGTCGGCCGCGGGCGCTCGTACATCGAGATACTCGACGAGCGTTCCGATCCCGAAGCTTCCGGTCGGCG
>CAZDHN010000942.1:0-1806 GCA_964505115.1 uncultured Planctomycetaceae bacterium | reverse complement strand
CACCCTAATGTTGGCGATCCCGTGGCCCAGCTACGCTTCAACCGGATGAACCATATTTATCCCAGCTTCCTGGCTCGGTTTCGTCGTTTCCATGCACACGGTTCCCATGTATAGAACGGACGGGAGAAACCGCCAATGAACGCGGATCAGCGCCAACAGCTTCTTCCGGTTCGCGTCTATTCGCGGTTCTCCCGCGATGGGTGTAACCGGCCCTCGGCTCATCCGTAACCCTGGTTGGGCATTCGCCTTACGACTAATTTAACGGTACTGGGGCAAGCCCGGCCGCCAAAATATGCAAGATCACAATCCCCGAAATTGCCGTCAACTGCCGACGGTCGGCTGCTGGGGCAGGCCGGGTTGTGGCATGAGGGGGGCGACGATGGGCGGGCGCTTTGGGGCGGCTTTCTTGACCGTGGGCAGCTTCAGCGTGAATGCCGTGCCTTTACCCATCGTGCTGTCGACGCGAATCCGGCCGCGATGGGCCTCAATGATATCGCGGCACATCGAGAGCCCCAGTCCGGTTCCACCCTTGCCGCTGGCGTCGGGGCCGCTCTTGGTCGAGAAAAACGAATCGAAGATCCGCGGCAGCTTGTCCGCCGGGATGCCGCTGCCGAAATCGCGGACCACCAGATCGATCATGTCGTTGTCGGCGTCGTGAACCAGCTTGATTATCAACCGGCCGCCGCTGAGCATCGCTTGCCGGGCGTTAATCAACAGGTTCAGTAGTACCTGCTGAATCTGGTTCCCATCGACGTAGGCTTCCGGAATCGGCTGAAATTGCCGCTCGACGGCGATTCTGTACTTGTTCATCTCGCGCTCCAACAGCACGAGCGTATCTTCCACCAGCCGGTTCAGATCGGTCGGCTCCTGGCCGGCCGAGCGGTTGCGGGCCATCCCCAGTACGCTATTGGTGATTTTCGATGCCCGATTCCCCGCCGAGAGGATCTTCTGAAACGCTTTGTTCCGGCTCGCCTTGTCCTGATGACGCAGCCCGTACTGGGCGTAGTTGATGATCGTCATCAGGATGTTGTTGAACTCGTGCGTCGTCGTGCTGGTCAACTCGCCCAGCGCGGTCATTTTCTGCGCTTGGGCCAATTGCTGCTTGAGAATCTCGACCTGCTCTTGCAGGCTTGGGCCGTCGTTGCTGTCGTCCATCGACTCTAATCGCTCCTTGAAAATGCTTGGCTGGAACCCCTGATCGTTAGAAGTTCACCTTGGGTGCTAAGTTCACCGGTTTGCCGCATCAGTGGTTTTCTTGCTGGGTCCCCTGGGTTGCGTGTCTTAACTCCAAGCGCCAAAACAAGTTAGCCCCAAGGAGCCTATCGTCGAACTCGACTCGGCAACTGAAACGTAAGCCGCTATAATCCGCCGAGTACCGCGCCACGACTGATACTTGCGTAGTCAACGAGCGATTCAAGCCCGTTTTGCCACGGAATCGGCCTCACTGGCAATGGAACCGCCGCTAATGGATTTGGCGAAATGGGAGGAGCTGGGATGCACACGGTAGACCTCTTGGAAGAGGCGATTGGGCTGGTCGAGCGGGCCGGTTATCGGGTTAGGCAAGAATGGCTCGATGGCGGTGACGGGGGAGGATGCGAGATTCGGGGGCAGAAGTGGGTCTTCATCGACCTAGCACTCGGACCGGCCGACCAACTCGAACAAGTGCTCGAAGCCCTGCGCCACGAACCGGCCGCCGCGACACTTCCGATGTCGGCCGAGTTGACCGGGCTATTGGGGATACGGAAATCGGCGTAAGACAGAATGGCCGCCGACGGATTGTCGAGTGCGTCGAGTTAGCCCGGTCGC
>CAZDHN010000941.1:0-1820 GCA_964505115.1 uncultured Planctomycetaceae bacterium | reverse complement strand
TCGACACTAATCTGAAAACAATCAGCGAAGATTAGCGTAGATTAGTGTTCCTGTTGCCTCGGCGACACGGGGACTTGGACGAGATGAGGGATGTACGGCAACTGGCCCACTCGTAAGCGGGAGATAAAACCACGGATGGGCACGGATTGAAACACTATCGGCATTTCCTGTTCCTTTGCGACTTGGCCTCCTTGCGGCTTTGCGCGAAACTCTTCAGAAGCTCGTTCCTGCTCCCGCCGCCGATTCCGCCCGACTTCATGCTTGACATACACACCCCCAGCCCGTATGCTTATAGGTGTTCGGCCTATGTGCCGACATTGTATTAGTAAGGAGATTTCCCGTGACGCTTGCGAATCCATTACCGCTATTATTATTAGCGCTGGCCGCCAGTCGGCCCTAGGGTTCGTACGCACTCAATTTGACCTGTAATCGAACCCCAAGGCCAAAAACGCCTTTGGGGTTTTTTTGTTGCAAAACGGGCCTGATTCAGAAGTGGGTAACAGTTAGCCCGGTCGCCTGCGACCGGAAAGCGGGGCGGTTTCCGCTACTTTCCCGTCGCGGGCGACGGGGCTAACACGGGCTATCCAGATTGGAGATTGTAGTCATGCAACGCGGTGTGAAGAACCGCCGGCTGGCCGGGCCGACCAGGGCCTGGCTGGTGTTGTCGGGGCCGACCAGTGGTCGGCTTCCGCCGGGCGAGTAGCGCCCGTCCGTTCTTCAAGCTTTCTTCACGCCAAGATACTAGTGACCCTTGCATAGCCAAAGATCGAGGGCGAAGCCCGGTTCCCTGGCGGAACCCCCTTGATCGGCGCATTGACTATGCAAAGATCAATAAGGACTACGAATGCCATGAGTGATAAATCGAGTAGACGGATTGTCGTTTTCGACACCACGCTCCGCGACGGCGAGCAATCGCCCGGGGCAAGCATGAACCTGGCCGAAAAGATGGAGGTCGCCCAGGCACTTATCGAACTGGGCGTCGACGTGATCGAGGCCGGTTTCCCGATCGCTTCGCCCGGCGACTTCGAGGCGGTCAGCCAGATCGCCCGATCCACGCGCGGCTCCGTAATCTGCGGTCTGGCCCGATGCCGCGAGGCCGACATCGATCGAGCCTGGGAAGCGATCCGCGAGGCCGAACAGCCGCGAATCCACGTCTTCCTGGCAACCAGCGCGATCCACCGCGAGCACAAGCTGCGGATGGGTAAAAAGGAGATCATCCAGCGCGCGGTGGCCGGCGTTCGCCGCGCGGTCGGCTATTGCTCGAACGTCGAGTTCTCGCCGGAAGACGCGGTCCGCACCGAAATCGACTTCCTCTCCGAGGTCGTCGAGGCGGCCATCGACGCCGGAGCCACCACGGTCAACATACCCGACACGGTCGGATACGCCACGCCCGCCCAAATGGAAAAAGTCATTCACACGCTCCGCCAGCGAGTGCCGAATATCGACAAGGCCGTCATCAGCGTCCATTGCCACAACGACCTGGGCATGGCCGTGGCAAACAGCCTGGCCGCCGTTGAAGCGGGCGCGGGTCAGGTGGAATGCACGATCAACGGCATCGGCGAGCGAGCCGGCAACTGCTCGCTGGAAGAGATCGTCATGGCCCTGCGCACCCGAAACGACACCTACCAGGCCGACACCCGGATCGTCACGCAACGGCTGGTGCCCACCAGTCGGCTGGTCTCCAGCGTTACCGGCATGGACGTGCAGCGTAACAAGGCGATCGTGGGCCGCAACGCTTTCGCACACGAGGCGGGCATCCATCAGGACGGAATGCTCAAGGAGCGAACCACCTACGAGATCATGCGGCCCGAGGATGTCGG
>CAZDHN010000940.1:0-1821 GCA_964505115.1 uncultured Planctomycetaceae bacterium | reverse complement strand
CTGCGTCCGGACCGGGCCCGTTCAACAGGTCGTGCGACTTGGCGGCGATGTCGACCTCGGTCAGTTACCGATCCCCAAATCGGGAGAATTGGAGACCGGCCCCACGATTACGGCCGGGCAACTGATCGCGGCCGACGCCGAGTCGGGCCGCTCGACCGCCGGCCGTTACGACCTTCGGGTTATCGACCGGGATCGTCTGGCCGCCGCTTGGGGTTCACACGATCGGCCCCGGCGACTGCTGGCCGAGTACGCTCGGCGTGGCGAGCGGATGCCGGTCGCCGTCGTGTTGGGTGGCGAGCCGGCCGTGCTGCTGGCGGCCATGGCCCCGCTGCCAGCCGATGTCGACACGCTGGCCGTGGCCGGGTTGTTGGCCGACAAACCGGTCGAGGTTGTGACCTGTCGCACCAACAAGCTGGAAGTGCCGGCCGACGCCGAGATTGTTATCGAGGGCTTTGTCGACCCGGCCGAACCACTGGTCGAGTCGGGCCCAATCTCGACGCCGGTCGGATTCTACCAGCCGAGCCGACCCGTGCCGGCCGTTCAGGTAACGGCGATTACACATCGGGCGAACCCGATCTTCCCGGCCATGATGCCGACAGCGCCGCCGAACGAGTTCACGGAGATCGCCCGGGCATTGCATCGCGTGTTCCTGCCGCTGGTGAAGCTGGCGATTCCCGAGTTGGTCGATTACGATCTGCCGACGTTTGGCGCGGCGCGGCATTGGCTGCTGGCGTCGATTCGCAAGACATACCCCGGCCAGGCCCGACGCGTGGCCAGCGCCATCTGGGGGCTCGGAGGGTTGATGTTCAGCAAGCTGCTGGTGATAGTGGATGAGGATGTCGACGTTGGCGATCCGACCCGGGCGTGGGCGGCCGTGTCGGAGAACGCCGATCCGGCCCGGGATGTTTTCTTCCAAGACGGCCCGGCCGACCCCTGGGATCCCGGCTCGGCCAGCGCGTCGCCGGGACGCCGGATGTCAATCGACGCCACCCGAAAACTGCCCGACGAATCCCCGACCGAACGAGCCCAGCCCGCCCCAACCAGCGACCAGATCCGCCAGTTGGTATCCGACCGTTGGGTAGAGTACGGACTGGGACCGGAGTAGGTTGTAGTTGATAGTGGATAGTGGATAGTTGATAGTGGATAGTGTGTGGCTCAACGTTTAGCCGGTGGACTTGCCCGCCGCGTTCGTTTACGGTGGGCCGGTTCGCCGGGCAAACGCAAATCGTCCCGAAGCAGTGCATTTCGCGATGCGTCGTCCCTATCAACTATCAACTATCAACTACCAACTACCAACTACCAACTACCAACTATCCACTACCCACTACCCACTATCCACTATCCACTACATGCCCACTACCGTCGACAAATCGGCCGCCAAAGTTCGCCGGATGTTCGCTGAGATTGCCGAGCGGTACGACTTCTTGAACCGGCTGCTCTCGCTGGGGATCGACCGCCGTTGGCGGCGACGGACCACGCGACTGGTGCCGGTCGAGCAGGGCGGGCCGGTGCTGGACGTTTGCACGGGCACGGGCGACCTGGCACTTGCCTACTGGCGATCCGGCGGGCGGAAGATCCAAGTGGTCGGGGCCGACTTCTGCCGCCCGATGCTGGAAATCGGATGGCGAAAGTGCCGTCGGACGGGTGCACAAGATCACCTCGGGCTGGTCGAGGCCGACGCGCTGCGGCTGCCGTTTGACGACGACCGCTTCGAGATCGTCACCGTGGCCTTCGGGCTGCGAAACCTGGCCGACACCGACCGGGGACTCGGCGAGATGGTCCGCGTCTGCCGGCCGGGCGGTCGGGTGGCCGTGCTGGAGT
>CAZDHN010000939.1:0-1822 GCA_964505115.1 uncultured Planctomycetaceae bacterium | reverse complement strand
ACGGCTGGACTTCCGTCCTCGCAGTAGATGGCTGGTGAGAAATGCGGGTTAGCCCGTAACCCTGGTTTGAACCGGGCCCAAAGCGGCCAACCTTCCGTTATGACAAGGTCCCAGGCCTCCCCGTCTCTCCCCACGGGGGTGGGCTGACGCGGCGTCTTGCCTAAACGGTATTGGGCTCATTGACACGCTCGTGGCTGTGCGAATATCATCCGCTATTGGGCCCGCTCGATGGAAATCCGTTCCCGCAAAACATGATTGAATGATTCCGCGCCTGCAATTCTCAACGCATCCCACCGTTCATGTAGCACATGGCAGCGGGGCCTACGCCAACACGCGTCGGGCCTTGCAGCCGCTGGACCTTACGCCGGTCCGCGGAAAACGCGTGCTGTTGAAGCCCAACGCGGGTCGGGTGGCATCGCCCGGCTCGGGGGTTACAACGCATCCGGAAGTCGTGGCCGCCGCCATCGACGCCTTCCGCGAGGCGGGCGCCGAGTTGGCCATCGGCGAGAGCCCGATCGTGGGCGTGAAGGTGCAAGAGGCCTTCGAGGCGACGGGAATTGCCGCCGTGGCCATCGAGCGCGGCTGTCCGCTGATCGACATGGATCGGCGCAAGTTCGTTAAGCTGGCGGTGCCCGAGGGTCGCGCGATCAACTCCCTCAAGGTGTGCCGGGACGTGCTGGAGTTCGACTTCGTGGTGTCGATCCCCGTGATGAAGATGCACATGCACACCGGGGCCACGTTGTCGGTAAAAAACATGAAGGGCTGCCTCTGGCGGCGGAGCAAGGTCGAGTTGCACATGCTGCCGCCGGTCGAAGGAAGCGACCAGAAGCCGATCGACATCGCCATCGCCGACATGTCGTCCGTGCTCCGCGCCGATCTGGCAATTATCGACGGGACGGTGGGCATGGAAGGGCTTGGGCCAAGTGCCGGAGAGCCGAAGCCGATGGATGTCGTCATCGTCGGCACCGATCCTTTCGCCGCCGACGCCGTGGCCTGCCGCTTGATGGGTATTCGGGCGGAAGACGTTCCGCATCTGGCGATTGGCGCCGAGCGCGGCCATGGTCTGATCGATCTGGCACACATGACCGTGACCCCCAACAATTGGTCCGATTGGATCACGCCCTTCGCCACTCCGCCCGAGAACCTGGAAATCGTCTTCCCCAACATCACCGTGCTGGATAAGAACTCGTGCAGCGCGTGCCAGTCGACCCTGTTGCTGTTTCTGACTCGTTACAGGCAGCGCGTCCTGAATTACTTTCCAGCAGACGCCACCGTGAATATCGCCATCGGCCGCGGTAACGAGGATCTGCCCGAGCGAACGCTCTGCATCGGCAACTGCACGGCCCATCAGCGCGAGAACAACGTCTTCGTGCCGGGTTGCCCACCGGTGGGTAGCCAGATACTTGCCACGCTTTCCGGCAATCCGGCGGTCGACAGCGCCGACGGTCGCGTGGACACGAAAGAGTAGAGGTCTGTAACGGCCACGATGATGGGTGCCACTGGCGTCTCGCCAGTGCAATACAAACCGGGGCTTGTTCCTTGTTGTTTCAGAAAAGCGCTGCGCGTATGTGCGTATGCCCGCTCGCGCGCCAACCAATCCGTGGACGCGCGGCGGGCTCTGGGAACACCAGCGAACTGTCTTGCCTCAGTCGGAAATAGAAAGTCCCGTTCGTTCGGGGTAGAATTAACCACTGAACGAGGGGGATTCCATGAAGAAACCACGACGAAATTTTGGCACGGACCAGAAGGCAGCCATTCTCAAGAGGTATCTGGTCGATAAGGTTCCCGTTTCGGACCTCTGCGACGAGTACGACATCAAGCC
>CAZDHN010000938.1:0-1825 GCA_964505115.1 uncultured Planctomycetaceae bacterium | reverse complement strand
ACGACAGAACTTACGACCTCTCGTGACGATGTTGGTGAGAAATACGGGCTAGCTGGCCCGTTGAAGAAGACCGTTGCCGGAGATTTGGGTGCCACTGCTGGCTTGCCCAGCAGTGTTTCCGCGGGGTTTGTGCCTCACACTGCTGGGCAAGCCAGCAGTGGCACCCTTCTTCAGCAGGTTGTCTATCAATTCACATCCTCGCCACGGTCGAGCCGCTGATGCGGCGGACGAGGTGGCGCATTTCCAGCACGCTGATCGTCGATAGCACGCGGGATACCGGCAGGCCGGTTTGGGTGACGATCCGGTCGATGGGGGTCGGGTCGGTGTCGATCTCCATCAGGACCGTCTGCTCCAGTTCGTTGAGCGTCAGTTCGGCCGGATGATGGATCACCTGGCCGTCGTCGCGCGGAGCCGCCTCGACCAGCGGGCCAAGCTCCTCCAGCACATCGTCGGCCGTTTCGACCAACTTGGCGCCGTCGCGGATCAAGCGGTGGCAACCCCGGGCGGTGCGGTTGTCAACACGACCCGGCACGGCGAACACCTCGCGGCCCTGCTCCATGGCGTGCCGGGCGGTAATCAGCGCGCCGCTCCGTTGGGCGGCCTCCACGACAATCACGCCCAGCGACAGCCCGCTGATGATCCGGTTGCGCTGTGGGAACATGCCACCCAACGGCTCGACAAGTGGCGCCGCTTCGCTGACAATCGCGCCGCCGGCGACCACTTCGGCGGCCAGTTTTTCGTGCTCCGGCGGATAGATGTTCAACACGCCGCTGGCCAGCACGGCCACGGTACGTCCACCGGCCGCAAGGGCACCCCGATGTGCGGCCGCGTCGATTCCCCGGGCCAACCCGCTAACCACGGTCAGGCCGGCCCGAGCCAGACTGGCGGCCAGCCGTTCAGCCTGGTCCAGGCCGTAACGGGTTCCGTGCCGCGTGCCCACGATGCCGATTGCCAGGGTGTCTTGCGGCTTCAAGCGGCCGCGAACGAAGAGCACGCCGGGCGGATCGTGGATTTCGGCCAACATGCGCGGATAGGCCTCGTCGGCTTCGGTGAGTATCTCGATGCCGCGCTGCTGGCAGATGTCCATTTCCCGCTGCACGTCGATCTCGTCCGGGGCCGCGACGATACTTTTCATCAGCTTCGGCCCGACGCCCTGCACTTCGCGCAGCTCGCTAGGGCCGGCTTGGAAGACGGCCTCCGGCGAGCCGAACCGTTCGAGCAAGGCCTGCCGAATCCGTGGCCCCACGCCACGCACCATCGAGAGCCGCAACGTTTGGGTCAGGTCGCCATCGGACATGTCAATGCAGTGCAATAGGCCATCGAACCGCGTAATCGATCCAGCAACGCGCCCCCCATTGTATCAGTGCATCGAATAGCCACACAAGTGGTTGGAACCACTCCCAGGAAGCCGCACGCCGGGGACTGGTGCGTAGTGATTCGACAATAGCCGCCAGTCTGGTTCTTCACTACACCTCCCTAAATCAGGTGGTATTGCGAACCGGTGGGGATGTTGTTATTGTACCCGCAGGGAGTTGGGTACTCCCCAGGCGGCAAGACCGCGGGCGATTGCCCGCTTTACTACTAGCCGAAACATCGTCAGACACTTAACGATCTTTCGGCACCGTTCCGTTTGCTTGCGGCTTCGGTCGCACTAAGACAAGAGGAGTAGTATCAATGGCGCAGGGTGTCGTGAAGAAGATTGTCTCGGACCGTGGTTTTGGCTTCATTTCGGGCGAGCGGGAAGATGTTTTCTTCCATCATACGTCGGTGGCGGACAACGGCTTTGACAACTTACAGGAAGGTCAGCCCGTCGAGTACGAGGTAG
>CAZDHN010000937.1:0-1828 GCA_964505115.1 uncultured Planctomycetaceae bacterium | reverse complement strand
CACGTCGATCTCGTCGCGCGGCATGCTCAGCGCCACTCGCCGGCTGTTGCCCGAGACCACCTTGCGTTGGTCGGGCTGGCGCGGTGCGTCGATCGGCGTGGCCGGGAGGCCGGCCAGCCAGAATTCTTCGGAGTGGCCGTCCACGCTAAGCCGCACCAGGGCCTGACGCTGCTTCATGGCGTCGCTCTTCTTGGCCTTAAACGGCAGCGGCCTGACCGCCTTGGTCGGATGGTCGGCGGCGATCAACTCCTCGACGTAGATCGGCGTCGGGTTGTCCGACTCCTCGAAGGCGACCACTTTCGCGCCGTCGGCCGGAAGAGTGTCGATCGAAAAGAGCTTCGGCGACTGCCACGCCCGGTAGTAGAGCTTCCCGTCGCTACCGAGGATGATGTCGATCCGCCGCTTCTTGGCGCCCGTCGCCATGCGGTCGGCGGCGGAAGGCGGATCGGCCGCCTTCAGACCGGTTGCATCGAACCAGTAGCTGCCGAACAGGCCGGCGTCGTATGCCTGCTGGCTGAACTCCGGCGCGTCGGCGAAGAGCATCATCCGCTCGGGCTGTTTGCCCTTGCCGTGTACGCGAAGCTCGACGCCCAGGAACTGCGGGCTGTATTGAATCAGTTCCAATTCCAGCCCAGTCTTGCCCAGCGGCAGGCGGTGTTTGCTTTGGAAGGCGTCGACGGCCAGATGAAAGGTTTCGCCGCCCGTGCGAAGTACCAGTTGGCCCTGAGGGCCGAGCTTGCCCTTGGGCTCGCTGTCGCGAAAGGCGTCGGTTTCGGCCTGACTGCCGGCCATCCAGAATGCGATTCGCATGCCGTCGGACAACTTCTCCCGGGAGCCGACGCCGAAGCGGCGGTCGGGCGCGTGCGGATTGTCCATGTTTCGGACATCCAGGCTTACGGTTTGCCAGCCGGTGTCCGAAAGCGGTCGGGCCTTGGCCTCCCCGGCGGCCTCGGCGGCGACTCGCAAAACGACTCGCGGGACGGATACCTGCTTCGAGTCGCTGTAGTAGTCGAGCAGCTCGAGCTTGATTCCATTCGCATGGTAGAGAACGCCCCGGTCGCGACGCGCCAATCGCCAGGGGAACAAGGGCAGATCGGCGTAGTCGCTCCAGTTGAAGGGGCCGGCGGCAAAGGGGATGTCGATCGTTTCGGGCTTCGCTGTGTTGGACGTCGAGTCCGACTTGGGGAGTATCTCCAACTGCAAGTGCTGCGAGTCGTCGAACGCGCGCCAGGCGGAACGGCCCTCGAAGATCGGCAGTTGGGCGTCAACTCCGCCGCGCTGGCTAAGCAGGCAGCCAATCAGCAGAACGATGATGCCCGCGTGCGTTAGCAGGAACCCCAGGTGCGTTCTATTCCAAGGGAAGCGAATGAGCGCGGCGCAGATAACGTTCCAGGCCAGCAGTACGTTCAGCGCGGCGAACCACCAGGTGCCGTAGATACCGAAATGGACCGCCGGCGTGCCGAATCGGCTTTCGACGAACGTAGCCCAGCCCAGCAGAACCGCCAGTGTACCGATCAGCAGGACCGCGAGTTGCAAAGATGCACAAGTCTCGTAGGACCAGAGCAGCAAGCGCAGGGGGAGCGGTTGGTCGGATGAGCGGAGCTTTGGGCGTGCCATGGAGGATGCCGGCCGGGGTTCGGCCGCGCCTCGGGGGATCGGGAAGCCAAACCCCCATTATAGACCAACCTCGCCAAAGCACCAGCCACCTGATTTTCCGTTTAGCCGCCGGGCTTGCCCGGCGCGTTGGCCGCCATCAATACGTTCTCACGCAAACGCGGCGGGCAAGCCCGATTTTCCGCGGGTTGTTTTTTTTGCTAGCACGATAGCG
>CAZDHN010000936.1:0-1831 GCA_964505115.1 uncultured Planctomycetaceae bacterium | reverse complement strand
CGGCCACGCTGGCCAGAATGGCGTGCCGGGTCTTGGGCTCCTTGTCGACGCAAGTCATGTCGAAGATGTTGCCGATGGCCGTTGTGTTGGTCGTCGGCAGGTGCTTGGTCGTGGTGCTGGAAAACTCGACGGCCGAGGAGTTGAAGTTGACGAACAGGTTGTTGCTGACAATCACTTGCGTGGCCCCGCAAGCCGCCCGAATCGCGCAGCCGCCGTAACAGACACCCGACTCGAAGACGTTGTCGGCCACGATGTGTTGTCCGCTACCCAGTATGTCGAGATGCTCGGCCCGGCTGCCGATGTTGCCCATGGCCACGGTGCCCGAATTCCGCACGTAGTTGCCCACGAACTTGACGAACCGCGACGCGCCCTCCCAGGTGCAACCGCCCACGTCCACGATGCGGCAGTAGAGCACGCAGGTGTTCTCGGCGTAGTCGTTATTGTTGAAGGCGTTTCTGCCCGAGTCGACAACCGAGCAGCGGAGGTAGGTGATCTGCTTGGTATACTGCTTGGGTTCGGGCCGGCCGCCGATTCGCGCGCGGCTGGCCGAGTAGAAGCACTCGGCCGACATTTTGGTGGCGTGGCAGTTCTCGACCAGCACGCGCTCGGTACTACGAATGCCCACGGCGTTACAGTGTCTCAGGTAGAAGCCCCAGAGTCCTTGGCAGCCGGTCGTGCGGAGGTGGCCGACCTGATCTCGCTCGGCGTATCCGGAATGGCCCACCATGCGGAAGTTGCGCAAGGTGGCCTCCGAGCCGTCGATGAGTTGGAAGCAAGCGCCCACGCCCTCGCTGATGTCGAGCACCGTGTTGACGCCGTCGACGCCCTGGATGGTCAGCCCTTCGGGCTTCCGCGCGTCGAGCCCCTTGCTGAGCCTGTACCAGCCGGGCGGGAAGTAGAGGTTCCGCTTCTCGCGGATCGCCCGATCGACGGCCGCTTGCAGCGGCGCCGTGTCGCTGTGGCGCATCAGAGCGTCGTCCGCGGCGCGATTGGCGGCGTCCTTCAAGGTGACCACCTTGCCTTCGATCTTCTCGATCGTGCTGATGAGTTGATCTCGGGCGCCGAACGTAACGGTGTAGCCGGCGGCCCAATCGAGCTTTCCGAAACGGACCTCGGTGCCGCCGCTAAGCGGGATCCACTTGTCGCTGATGGGCACCTTGGTTTGCTTCCAGGTGCGCGTGAGGTCGTCGCTCCAGCGGAACGTTGGCGGGTTGGCGCCGTCGACGTCGAGGATGTAGACGGTCCAGCTTCCCAGGCTGCCGTCGTAACCGCGAATCCGGACCGTATCGCCCAGCGGCTTGCTCTTACCGTATTGCTCCCTGGGCCCCCAAAGCTTCTGTCCGGTAAAGTGGATGTTGCAGCGCGAAACCATCACCTCCTGACCCGGCTTGAAATCGCCCGGGTCGGCCACGGTGACCTTGTTCGATTTGGCCGTGCTGGTGGCCTTGGTCTCGAACCGCGAGCCCGAGGCGCCGCACTCCCGCACGTTAAGCCAATCGGCCGATGGGGCTTCCGCCCGGGCCGCCGGTTGCCGGGGTAAGATGACGATTGTCGCCAGAAAGAACGCCGCGAGGAAAATCTTTGTGCCTGTGTATCGACAAGCAGATATGGTCATGGTCGTCTCCTGCTGAAGGACATGTTCGTGTGGCGAAGCTAATAGACAGGATTAACAGGATTGACAAGATAAGGAATTGCATCCCATGGAGCCAACTATTTTCCAGGAACACTGATTTGCGCTAATCTTCGCTAATCTTCGATAATTGTCTCAATTAGTGCCCCTTGCATAGCCAATGATCCAGGGCGAAGCCCGGTTCCCTGGCGGGACCCCCTT
>CAZDHN010000935.1:0-1833 GCA_964505115.1 uncultured Planctomycetaceae bacterium | reverse complement strand
GGTGGTAATCACGATCATCGGCATTCTCATCTCGCTGTTGCTGCCGGCCGTTCAATCGGCGCGCGAAGCGGCTCGACGCGCGCAGTGCCAGAATAACCTCAAGCAACTGGGGCTGGCCGCCTTGAATCATCACCAGGCGCACGCCTTCTTTCCCACGACCGGCTGGGGATCGCGCTGGGTGGGCGATCCGGACCGGGGATTCAGCGAGGGGCAGCCGGGTGGCTGGGTCTACAATCTGCTGCCGTTTGTTGAGCAGCAGGCGCTACGCGACGTTGGGTCGGGCGAGACAGTCGACCAGAAGCGAACAACGCTGATGAGTCTTCTCAGCACGCCGGTCACCCTCTTTCAATGCCCCAGCCGACGCCGCGCGATGGCTTACCCTTATCCACACGGAGCTTTCCGTAACTGCAACAAGCCGGACGCGGTCGCCAGATCGGACTACGCCATGAATGCAGGAGACCACCTGACCGGCGGCGCCATCCAGCCCTACACTTTCGAAGAGGCCGACGGTCCGAACTACAAGTGGATATTACACACCTCGGGCGAGGACGGCACGCTGAGCACGGGCATCGTATCGTACCATCATCGAATCGCGATCACCCAGGTTCGCGACGGCACGAGCAACACCTACCTGATCGGCGAGAAACTTCTGGATCCGCTCCACTACGAAACGGGCCTGGACGGAGGCGACAACCAGTCGATGTACCAGGGGCACGACGTTGACGTCTTTCGCTGGACTTACCGATCCACGCCACGCCAGGACCGGCCCGGCTATGTCGATATCCACAGCTTCGGCAGTGCCCACGCCGGAAGCTGCAACTTCGTCTTCTGCGACGGATCGGTCCATGCAATCAGCTACACCATCGACCACGCCACCCACAAGCTGCTGAGTAATCGCAAGGACAATACGCCTATCGACGCCAGCAAGTATTGACGTGCCCACGCAACGCGGACCGGTTCGGGTCGACTGCCTATCGAACCGGCGCGGGCTCGGCCGACGGCATCGCGGGACGTTCCGGGGCGGGCGGGCGGCGGCGGCTGGGGCGTCTCGGTGAGGTGAGTTCTTCGTGCTTGATTGGCTTGCCGTCATCGCGAGTGAACAACAGGTTTAGCGTGTCGGGGTCAATCGTCCCGCTGATGAACCGTACCGAGCCGTCGGCGAACCCGGCGATGAAGCCGCCGGGACGCAAGCCGAGCAGGCCATTGGCAGGGTTCTTGGGATCGTACTGGAAGTCGTCCGGCTTGGTCCAGATGACGGCCGATTGGTCGTTCGCCTCGACCGTCATGATCGTGTTCTGCGTGCCGTCGCGGATGTCGCGCATCCCCGCGCCCTTGGCGCCCGAGAAAATCGTCCCCTCACCCCGCACCGTCAAGTAGTTTGTCTTGCCCGGCCCCGCTTTGCTGTTGGGGCTCTTGAAGAACGGCGGCATCCTGGGAATGAGCGCCTTGTTGTGTGGGCTGTCCCAGGGCTCGTCGAGGCGGAACTGGTCGTACAGACCTTGCTGCTCCAGGTATGGCAGGATCAGCACCCGCCAACTCAGCAGCGGCTTGCCCTCCTTGTCGGTCGTGTAGGCGGGCGGGAACTTCCCATGCGCACTGTGATGGTTGTGCAGCGCCAGGACAATCTGCTTCATGTTGTTCGTCGATTGGGCACGCCTGGCCGCCCCGCGCGCCGACTGAACGGCCGGCAGCAGCAGCGCGACCGCGACGGGCGCCGCCACGGTGATGTTGCCGCCGGGAATGGTCTGCCGGTTGATGATCTCGATGCCCGAGTCCGTCCGCCGCACGGCTGTCACGCCGGGCCGTAGGTGTGGGCCAATCGCCCCGGCCGAG
>CAZDHN010000934.1:0-1838 GCA_964505115.1 uncultured Planctomycetaceae bacterium | reverse complement strand
GCTCAGAGCCAGGCGGAATCGTCCATGTCGTGGCCGAAGAGCATGGCGGTGGCGGTTTTGTTGTCGGGGCCGCCGTTGCCGTTGGTGGCTTTGATGTTCTGGAAGCCTTGCGCCTCGACGAGGAAGTCGACCAGATCGTCCGACGAAACCCTGGCCGACGCGCCACCGTACTCCAAAAGATCGACGCCGGCCGAATCGTAAAGCTCGGCCTCGTCGTCCTGGCCGCCGGCGGCGTGGACCGCGTCGAAAAGCTTGGCCCAGGTGGTGAAGCCCGCGCCCAGCAGGCAGCTCTTGTCCGACTCGCCGATGAAGCGGTCGGCGCCGGCCGAGCCGAGCATGTTGGCAACGTCGCCCGAGCCGGGCGTGGCGTTGGCCGTAACCGTGCGGAAGCCCGTCATCTGGAGGGAGAACGCGGCGCCGTAAAACTCGCTTAGGCTGGGCGACGAGTTAAAGGTATCGCTGCCGGCCGAGTCGTAAAGCTTCGCCTTGTCGCCGCTGCCGGCGGTCGCCATCGCCTGAACATAGCGGAAATTCTTCGCGCGGTTCCGGAAGCCCTCGCCGGAAAGTTCACCGTAGACCGGGTTGCCGACGAAGTTGTCGGCGCCGGCCGAGTCGTGAAGAATGGCCACGTCTTCGCCGCCGAGCCGGCCGTCGGCACAGACGTACTCGAAGCCGACCGCCCCGCGGGAGAAGTTGCCGTCGTGCAGTTCCGCCCGGTCGGGATAGGCCTCGAAGGTGTCGATGTTGCCGGCCGAGCCGTAAAGCCGCGCTATGTCGTGGCCGTCGCCGGCCGTCGCGTTGACGGTTTGGAAGCCGTTCGCCTTGACGGCAAAACCTTGGCCGTGCAGCTTGCCGTAGTCGGGCGTGCCGATGAAAATGTCGTCGCCGGCCGAATCCGTGAACGTCGCCACGTCGTCGCCACCTTGGGACGAGCCGTATACGTAGCGGAAGTTGTCGACGCGGCCCTGGAATCCGTCGCCCAAAAGCGTGGCCTGCGTGGGCGAGGCCCCGAAGGTGTCGATTTCGGCCGAGCCGGTCAGTGTCGCGATGTCGCCGCCCGAGCTGGACTCGGCCACGACGTAGCGGAACCGATTGGCCTTGAGCAGGAACTGATCGCCGGTGAGCCGGCCGAACTTGGGCGTGGCCTTGAATCTATCCTGGCCGGCCGAATCGTGGAAGTTGGCCGTGTCGTCGCCGCCGGTCGACGAGGCGTATACGCAGGCGAAATTCTCGGCCCGAAGCTTGAACCCGACGCCGTATAGTTCGGCATGTTCGGGATAGCCGTCGAAGGTGTCGACGCCGGCCGAGTCGCGAAGGATGGCCACGTCGTTGTCGCCGGCGGAATGCCCAGTAACTTGGACGAAGCCGTTAAGCAGATTCGCGAACCCGCCGCCGTTCAGCGAGGCGTAGGTCGGCGCCGCCGTAAACGTGTTGGTATCGGCTCCGGCCGCGCCGTACAGATCGCCCGTGTCGTCACCGCCGCCCCCGTTGATCGTGGTCGCTTCGACGTTGGCGACACGCACCGTGTAGCCGTCGCCGTCGAACTCCGCCCGGTCGGGCCACGCCTCGGCCGAATCGGCGGCCGTGGTGCCGGTAATCAGCACCGTGTCGGAACCACCCAGCCCGTCAAACTCGATCTGCGTAACCGCCGGGCCGATCGCCTGAACGACGCCGTTGAGTTTCACCACCCAATCGTCCCTCGTCTCGCTGCCGACGAACTCGAACGTATCGTTCTCGTCCGTCCCTTCCAGCGTCAACACCGTCGGATCGCTACTAGCAACCGGCGGATCAAAGTTGCCCACAATCGGCACCGCAAACTCATCGCCGAATTGGGCGAA
>CAZDHN010000933.1:0-1859 GCA_964505115.1 uncultured Planctomycetaceae bacterium | reverse complement strand
CGTGCCCGAGCCGCGAAGCACGGTCCCCAGGCTGGCCTCGCGTGCGTCGGCCGGAGCGGTGAATTGGGCGGTCACCTCGCGCCAGTCGAACGTGCCCTGGCCGGCCGCGAGCATGGGAGCGATCATCATGGGCTTCTCGCGCGTGCCCACGTGAATGTACCAACCGGCGCTGCCTTTGACCCCCTCGGCCTTGACCCAGGCACGCATTTCGTATCGGGCGCCGCCAATGATGCTGACGTCTGGCTGCCGAGTGGCTATCCAGGTGGGCTCCGCGCCCTCGGCAACCCAAGTTTTCAGGCAGCGGCCGCCAGACCGCCGCTTCTCGCCGCACCAGCTTGCTCGATGCCGAGCGTCGCCCCGGTCGTGCTGCCAGCCGGCCGGCGTCGAGCCACTACCAAGTTCCACGTCGCCGTTGAGCAACCCCGGCCGGGCGGTAAGGAAGTCAGGCACGCGACCGGCGGCAGGGTTGTTGAAATAGACGTAGTAGACGGCCGCCGCGCGAGCCGGGCAGTCGACGGGGATCATCAGCGCGGAACCTGCGACGATTGGCCCCTCGACGATCGACGCGCCTGCCGGAGAGACAACGTCAAAAAGAACCTCCTGGCCCGCTTCCTTGCCGGTTTCCTTGCCCGTTTCCTTGCCCGTTTCCTTGCCCGTTTCCTTGCCCGTTTCCTTGACAACGCGAACCGTCCGGGCTTCCGCGCCGACCAGTTCCGCTTCTTGCGGCTTGGCACCGATCGGCACGGCCAGCGGTCGACCCGCCAGTTCGGCGTCTTGGCCGTTATGCACGACCAGCCTGACCCGCTGCCGCCAATAGCCTCCGCCCGACAGGTAGAGCGGATGATGCCACTCGGCCGCCGCGACCAGCGTGACGGTCGAGACAACCAGCAGTGAAGCGGTTAGAATGTTTCGTATTGGTCGCATGATGCGTGCCTTGGGAGGAAGGGGTTGGCGGCTAGCGGGTGCCACTGCTGGCTTGCCCAGCAGTGCCTTCGCGGCAGTTGCTGTACACACTGCTGGGCAAGCCAGCAGTGGCACCCACAAGCCCGGCCGGTAAATGGAAGACACAAGCAGTAAATCGTATTCGTCAGCCTGGCATGTCGCAAGCTCTTGGTGAAATTCCCGATCTGGCTGGCCAACTGCCAAAACTGCTTGGGCAGATACCCCGCGGCCGCGTGACGACCTACGGGGCGCTGGCCGATGCGTTGGGTAACCGAATCGCCGCCCGTTGGGTGGGGTATTTCTTACTGCACCACGAGCACCACCAGCAGTGCGTCTGCCATCGGGTGGTCCGCGCCGGGGGTGAACTGGGCCAGTTCATCGCCGGGTCGGAAGCACTGAAGTCGCGGCTGCTTCTGGCCGAAGGGGTCGACGCCCGGTCGGGCCGAGTAGACCTCCGCCGCTTCGGCTTCGAGCGTTTCGTCGGCGACCGGCCGTTGGAGCGGCTCAAGCGGGTACAGACGAGCTGGTCGGCATGGCCCTGCGACCAACGGCCGGCAGCCGGCGGCTGGTACGCCGAAGCATAACCCGCGCACTCGCAAAGGTGTCGACTGCGGAAGATTTCTTGCCGTCGGGGTAAGACTTCAAGGTTTCGTCGCGAAAAGACGTTCGGTTTCTTCTCTCTTTTGCCGAAATATACGTCTATGGCCGGGCAAAATCGTGCCACCTGCGGGGGGCCGCGATTAGTCAGCCACTTCAGGCGATAACGCCCGAGCCGTCGGCGGCCTTGCCGTGGGGGCCTCCGACCGATATCTTTACTAAGATTGCCAACCGCGAACCTTTTGGGTTCTTTTGTAACTCAAACTGTAAGTGCAAGACACCACCGTTGACAAAAGGGGCGAGGGGCCAGGGACCAGGGG
>CAZDHN010000932.1:0-1874 GCA_964505115.1 uncultured Planctomycetaceae bacterium | reverse complement strand
CGCCCCGCGTGGCGACAGTTCGTGCTTGTGCAACTCGACCGTCTCGGCATTAAGCGCGACAAGCAAGTCGACCGACTCTTGCGGAGCGGCGATCTTGTTCGCGCCAAGGCGAATGGCGAACGTATTGTGGCCGCCGCGAATTCTGGATTCGTAGCTTTGGGTAACCAGAATGTGGTAGCCGGCGCGAACCGCGCTCTTGGCGAGGATCAGGCCGACTGTTGCCAGCCCTTGGCCGGCCTCGCCGCCGATCAATACGTTGAAGGTCTTTTCCGCGGTTTGTTCTTCGACTTTCATTGCGTTGTTTCCACTACTTCTCGCGCGGGCCAGGAAAGGGGACGGGTCCCCGTTCCACTACTACGCCCGCGGTCAGGTCAATTCCCGTACGACTTTCAACGCCTCGGTGACGTGGCGTTCAGCCTGCGTCTGCGAGTTGAAGACGTAGCGAACCACCCCTTGCTTGTCAATCACATAGGTGACGCGGCCCGGCAGAAGGCCCAACGTCTTCGGCACTCCGAAAGCTTTTCGCAACGAGCCGTCACTATCGGCCAGCAGGATAAACGGCAAGCGGTTATTGGCGGCGAAGGATTGGTGGCTGTCGGCCGAGTCGCCGCTAACTCCGATGACCGCCGCTCCGGCCTCGACGAAATCCTCGTAGGCATCGCGAAAACCGCACGCCTCCTTTGTGCAGCCGGGCGTTCCGTCTTTGGGGTAGAAGTAAAGCACGACGGCCTGCTTCCCTCGGAAGTCGGCCAAGGAGATTTCTTTGCCGTCATGAGACGGCAGAGCAAAATCGGGAGCCTGGTCACCTTCTTCAATACGTTTCATGGTCTTTCCTCACGGACATAAATTGGTTCACTCTCCGATCCCCTCGAACAACCACGTTGAAAGATATCGTTCGCCCGTGTCGCACATGATGGTTACTATCCGCTTGCCCTCGTTCTCCGGACGCTTGGCTACCTCGACGGCCGCCAGCGCGTTGGCGCCGGCCGAGATGCCCACGAAAATACCCTCCTCCTTAGCCAACCGACGAGCCATCTCGCCCGACTCTTCGTGACCGACTTGGATGACTTCGTCGACGAGGCTCATGTCGCAGGTGTCGGGTATGAATCCGGCGCCGATGCCTTGGATTTTGTGCGGGCCGGGCTTGCCGCCGGAGAGGACGGGTGAACCGGTCGGCTCGACCGCAATCGCCTTGAAATCGGCATTTCGCGACTTGATCAGCGATGCAATCCCGGATAGCGTGCCGCCGGTGCCCACGCCGGCCACCACGATGTCGACCCGGCCGTCCGTGTCGGCCCAAATCTCCTCGGCCGTCGTTCGGCGGTGGGCTTCCGGATTGGCCGGGTTCTTGAACTGGTTGGGCATGAAGCTGTTGGGCGTCGCGCCGAAAAGCTCGGAGGCCTTCTCAATCGCACCGTTCATTCCGGCCGCGGCGGGTGTCAATACGAGTTCCGCGCCCAGGACGGCCATGATCCGGCGGCGCTCGATGCTCATCGAATCCGGCATCGTCAGAATCAAGCGGTATCCCCGCGCCGCGCAAACCATCGCCAGGGCAATGCCCGTGTTCCCGCTGGTCGGCTCGATGACCACGCAACCCGGCGAGAGGTGCCCGGCCTTCTCCGCCGCCTCGATCATGCTGATCGCGATCCGATCCTTCACGCTCGCCAGCGGGTTGTAGTATTCCAGCTTACCCAACACCTCGGCCAGGCAGCCTTCGGTCACCCGATTGAAACGGACCAGCGGCGTTCGGCCGATCAGCGCGGTGATGTCCGGGGCGATTTGTGCCATGGGAAGTATCTCCTGCCAAGGGCTTGCTTAATATGACAGCGCCACTTTCGGGATGGCTACTATGCGTAAGTGCTTACCCCCACTGG
>CAZDHN010000931.1:0-1878 GCA_964505115.1 uncultured Planctomycetaceae bacterium | reverse complement strand
CTCGGTATACCCGGTCCGATATGTGTGGTTCAGGCGAAATGGACCGGTAGCCAAACAGCGGCCCGGCACTGTTTACCGGCAGCCTGTCGGCCGCGGTTTTCGGTCCATCGGCGGTTGCCGTACTTGGTTTGGACCAGCTCGGCGGCTCGCAGCTTCTCCCGCTCGGATAAGGGATCGACGTGCCAGTCAAGCCGCAAGCGGCGCGACAGCCTCTCCAGCCAGAGATCGATAAGCGGCTGAAACGAGAGGCTCGTTCCCGAAAGGTCTTCGACGCCGTCCAGCTCGGGAGCGGCCGCCGAGCGCGCTAGCAGCAGGCTGCCGTGCTGCAACACGGCGCTGTGCATGCGACGTTGAGCGCTGCCGGCTATCTTCGACTCGCCCACGATAACGTCGCCCGGGCTGCGACGCTCGAAGCAGAGGAACGCCTGCCGATCAGATTGTCGGCCGTCCGAGTTTCCGTGGAGCGAGCCTTGCAGACCGAGCACCGGCAGCACTTCGAGCAGCGTGTCGTGTACCGCCCGATACATCAGGCTTCGCCGCGCGGCCAGCGGATGGGTTGCCGGCACGACGAAGCTGTAGGTGAGTTCGGCGTCATGCACGATTGCCCCACCGCCGCTTGCGCGGCGTACCACCGGGCAGTCGCGACTTGCCGCATGACGGTCCCGATCCTCGATCGGCTGGAAGTACCCAAGCGAGAGCGTCGGTTCCGCCCAACGGTAGAACCGCCAGCAACAGTCGCCTCCGGCCGCCACTTGTTCCAGCAGAACCTCGTCGACCGCCATGTTCCACTCGCCCGAGCCAGGCGGATCGATCAGCAGCCGGCAATCCGTCGTTTCACTTTGCTTACACATAATTCGCTATCTTGCCAAAAGGGGTCCTGGACCCTTTTTGGGGGAATGGGTAAGGTTTGGTTTGGTCGCGCAAGGTTTGAAGGTTGGGTGGCTAATCTCTCGTTCCTCGTTCCTCGCCCCTCCACGTGAGGACCGGTTTCCGGGCGGCAAGGACTTCGTCGGGGCGGCTGATCGGAGTGGTATGCGGGGCTTCGTGCAGCAGGTCGGCCGGTTCTTCGGTAATTCTAAACAGGGCCGCGGCGAAGGCGTCGAGCGTATCCTTCGACTCCGTCTCGGTCGGCTCGATCATCAGCGCTTCGGGCACGATCAGAGGGAAGTAGACCGTGGGCGGATGGAAGCCGAAGTCCAGCAACCGCTTGGCGATATCCATGGCCGAGATGTCGCGATCGGCTTTGAGAGCGGCCGCCGAGGCGACGAATTCGTGTGTCGAGCGGTCGCCGTGCGGCACCGGCAGGAAGTGCTTCACCAGGCTGAGCAGGTAATTGGCGTTGAGCACCGCGTTCTCGGCCACCTCGCGCAAGCCCTTGGGGCCCTGCGTGAGAATATAACAGTACATTCTCACCAGCACGCCGACGTTGCCTAAAAAGCTTCGCACCGGGCCAATCGACTTGGGCCGATCGTAGTCGAGCCTAAAACCAAAACCCTTCTCGTCGCGCACAACCAGCGGTTTCGGCAGGAAGGGCGCCAGCTTGGGGCCGACGGCGATCGGTCCCGCCCCCGGTCCGCCGCCCCCGTGCGGGCTGGCGAACGTCTTGTGTGGATTGTAGTGCATCATGTCGGCGCCGAAATCGCCCGGCCTGCAAATCCCCAAGATGGCGTTCATGTTGGCCCCGTCCAAATAGACCAGACCACCCACCTCGTGTACCATTTGCGTGATCCGGCCGATCTGGCGGTCGAACAGCCCAAGCGTGTTCGGGTTGGTTATCATGAAGACGGCCGTCCGGTCGTCGAGCTTGGCGGCCAGATCGTCCAGGTCGACGAGTCCCTCGGCGGTGCTCTTCACCTCGACGGGCTGGAATCCGGCCAT
>CAZDHN010000930.1:0-1884 GCA_964505115.1 uncultured Planctomycetaceae bacterium | reverse complement strand
CTGCGTTTCGTGGCGCCGCCGCACGCCACCGATTTCCGAGAAGTACTCGGGATGCGTCTCGAAGAACTCTCCCGGACTCACGAAGGAGAAGAAGCTGTGCGCGCGGCCATCGTGATGGTGCTGTGTGCCATAGGGATGATCGGGGCCGCCACCGCCGCCGTCAGACCGCAAAGCAGCAGCGTCCAGAGACTGCCCTCGGCAAGCACCCGGGCAACCATGTGCGCGGTGTTGGCCTGGTCGATGTCTTGGATGGCCGGCGGCTGACCGGCCTCGGGCCCCAACCAGACGGTGCCCAAGTGGAACATCAGCGTCAAGCCGACCCCATACATCAGCAGAACGAGCACCAAGTCGACTGCCTGCCAGGGGACCGGGTGTCGCGGTTCGTATGCCAGCACCGGCAGCCCGCGCCGCCAGCGCTCGGCAACCCAACTCCAAACGACGGCCGCGGCCACAATCGCCACGACGATTGCCCAGACCAACGGTCGCGAAACGGCTTGTGGATCGAGGTCTTGCATGTTGACTCAAATTGCGGCGGGGACACCGTTACCCTCGCAATATCCTAACGGCGGCCACCACGTAGCCGATGCCGGAGTAGACGGTCAGGATCACGGCGATCCAGATCGAGCTGACCAACGGTATCCACACCCAGATGGGAGCGTCGGGCGACGCGCCGGGCGCGGGACTTGGGTACGAAAGATACAGCAACGCCACCCCGGCCGCGATGCACTGGAACACCATCTTCAGCTTGCCCGCCATCTTGGCCGAAAAATCGCTCCCCCGCTCCTCGATGAAACTTCTAATCGCCGTAACCAGAAGCTCTCGACCCACAATTACCACCACCATCCAGACCTTCAGCCCGAAGGGGTCGGCGGTCATCTCCGGAATGGCGATCAGGTAAATGAACGTGCCACAGATAATCACCTTGTCGGCGAACGGGTCCAGTATCCGGCCCAGCGTGGTAACCTGCCCGTACTTCCGGGCGTAATACCCGTCGAGCCAATCGGTGCTGGCGGCGATTATGAACAGCACCATGCTAGTGATGTAGAATTCCCAGGCAATGAAGCAGAACAGCACGACCGCCAGCAGCAGCCGCAGACTGGTCAACTGGTTCGGTATGTTCAGGATGACCGATCGGGTTCGACTGGGTTTCTTGCCGTCTGTTGTCATATCGATTCCTTCGCTATCGCGGCTTTCCAACTGCCACGCCTATTAGATCATAATCGCGCACGGCCACAATCTCACAAGTCACTATCCGGCCGGGAGATAGCCCCTTTTCACCGAAGGAACAGGTTTCTCCCGTGACGTAGACGACCGGGTCCACCTCGGGCGCGTCGGCATGGCTCCGACCCAAATAGGCGTTTTTCTCGCCCGGTATGTCACGGTCGAGGATTACGTCCAGTTGCCGCCCGATTTGGCTCTCGCCCCAGGCAAAGGCGATCGGCTGTTGGGCCACCAGCAACCGCTCGCGCCGCGATTGCCTCAGCGGCTCGGGCAGTTGACCATCGAGTTGGGCGGAGGGCGTGCCGGGCTCGCGGCGGTAATCGAACACCCCCAGACGCTCGAAGCGGCACTGCTCAATGAATTCTATCAATTCCTGGAACTGCTCGTCGGTTTCGCCGGGAAAGCCGGCAATTAGGGTTGTCCGAAGCACCAAATTCTCGATCCCCTGACGCAGTCGCTCGATTATACGCTCGGTTTCCGCCCGATCCACCCGACGCCGCATCCGCCGCAACACCACGTCGTTAATATGCTGTATCGGCATGTCAATATAGGCAAGTATATGGTCGCCCGATGCCACGGTCTCGATCAATTCGTCGGTAATATTTGCCGGGTAGAGGTACATCAGCCGGATCCACTCGATCCCCTCCACCCGATCCAGACGCT
>CAZDHN010000929.1:0-1885 GCA_964505115.1 uncultured Planctomycetaceae bacterium | reverse complement strand
GCCATCTACTGCGAGGCCGGAAGTCCAGCCGTGGCTGCGTCGTGCGGCACGATTCTTCCTCAACCACCGCCGTTTCCCGCGTAGCGAGCGGCCCGAACGAGTCGGCAAGAGTCCGGCGGAACTGCTCGACGGCAGCCCTCATCCACCTCGGATTCCCCCGATCCGATGGGCATGATCGGCCGCTATGATATCTCAGCCGGCCTGCAACCACCGTCAAAGAGGCCGCTCACCCGATTCTGCCAAGGATCCGGTCCGTGCCCGTTGTCGTTTTGCACTTCTGCTTGGTGCTGCCGGTGTCGTTGTTGCCCGGTGGGTCAGCTGAGCCCTTGCCTGTCCGCTTCCGGCCGTTCCTGGCAGACCCGTTTCTCGATGGCTCACTCGCTGCGCTCGCCACTGGCCTGCCTGGCGCTCTAGCCGACTCCATCTTCCTGACCAGCATCAGCAACCGAACAGCCGCGTCGTAGCGATGCTGCCCAAACGGATCAACGTAACGCCGGCTGAACGCTTGAGACTCGTTAAGCTCGATGCCCGCCGACAAGATCGCCTCTCGTGAATGGCCGGGCCGTTTATTGAAGCACTACGAGCGGAAGGCTGCGTCGTCCCAGCCATAGTCGCCCATGGATGTCCCGCTTCGCCACGAACGTGGACTGAGGGCAGCCATTGCCACTTGGCCGCCGCTGAACGTCTTCCATCTTGCTGATCATGAGCGCCAAGTCGCGTGACAACCACTTTGCATTAAGTGCCACCCTAAATTATCGCCAATTTCGTGGCATATAACATAGGTGAGGCTGCATAGCTTTCCCAGGCAGTCTCAAGACGCCGCGTGATGCTCGATTTCGAGCATCGCGCGGCGTTTTTTCGTTTCTTGTTTTCCGTCTTTCGCTGTCACAAGGAGCATCCGCGTGAGAACCGAGATTTCATCTTCAACAAGCGCCACGATGGCATTCGCGGCGCCCCCGTCCAACCGCGCAAGTTGGACTGGCCGAATGCAATTAGATGCGTTGAGCGTTCCGGTCAAGGCGTACCCGGCCACCGTAACATCCAGCGGCCCGCTCTGTCAGTTGCATGCCGGTTGCGGCCAGCGTATCGCGTATCGTAAATGCTGCCCCGAGCATGGTGAAGTACCCAACGACCAGATCGCCAAGGGCTATCCGTACGAACCGGAGCGACACATCGAGTTAACCGACGATGATCTGGCAGTAATTCGGCCGAATGATGATAAGACGCTCCGTCTGGAGCGTGTGATCGATCCGGGGCAACTCGATCTGGTTCTGTTGGCCGGCCGCAGTCTCTATCTCGTTCCCGCCAACCCGATCGCCCTGGCCCCGTACGGTGTGATCTTCCAGGCGCTGCAAGACACGGCCAAGTGGGTGCTGGGACGTGTCGTCTTCTCGGGCCATCGTCAACTCGTCGTCGTCCGGCCGACAAAAGACCGGCTGGTACTGCACGCGTTGCATGACCCGGCCCTTTGTCGCGCTGTCGCGCCCATGGACACCGACATAGCAGAGATCGACTCCACCCAACTTAAGGCCCTTGCCAAGGTTCTGTCCAGCAAGAACGGCCGCGTTGCCTGGAACGAGTACGGCGACGATACGGACGCGAAGTTGGTGGCCCTCGTTCGGGCGAAGCTCCGACCCAACCAACCATCCTCAAGCTCAACGGCCGCAAGCGGGCCGCTGCCCCGAAGGCGAAGCGCAAGACGACGCCCCGCAAGCGCGCCAAAGCCGCATAGGGCGGCAGGGCCGCCAACCAATGGGTGCTTCCGCACCATTATCAAGAACCCGCTCCCGTTGGTCGCTAAGCTTCATCAAGAACTTAACGATCTTTGAAGTTAGCCCAACTTCGCCAGTCCTGCCCGGAAATCCGTTTTTCTGAAAATATTTTG
>CAZDHN010000928.1:0-1893 GCA_964505115.1 uncultured Planctomycetaceae bacterium | reverse complement strand
CCGCAACGGGCTGACATCAAGCGACTGCCTGCCGCGCTTTTTCGCAACCGGCCGCGTGACCAGGGCCACGACCGTATGGTGCGTACCGTACAGATATTCAAAGGCCGGCGCCGCGAACGGCCCGGTACCCATCATTACCAGTCGCATGGCGATCCGAGTCAAATTTCGTGATGGTTCGAGCCACGTGGGTGCCACTGCTGGCTTGTCCAGCAGTGCGAAGCACAACTGCCGCAAAAGCACTGCTGGGCAAGCCAGCAGTGGCACCCCGCAAAAACCGGTCGCAGGCGACCGGGCTAACCTATCAAGTTACCGGTCTATACCTTGCACGGCCATAAACTGCGGTTTTACCGCTATCACATAATAGACGAAACCGCAGTTTTCGACCGTGCCGAGTATAAAGTCCTGCCCGGTTCGTTAATGCTTGAAATGCCGGCGGCCGGTGAAGATCATCGGCAGGCCGTGCTTGTTGCAGGCGGCGATGACCTGATCGTCGTTTTTCGAGCCGCCGGGCTCGATAATCGCGGTGACGCCGGCCTGTGCCGCCTGCTCGATCGAGTCGGGGAAGGGGAAGAAGGCGTCGGAGCCCAGCACGGAACCGGTAATCCGGTCGCCCGCCTTCTTGATCGAAATCTCCGTGGAATCGACCCGGCTCATCTGGCCCGCCCCGGCGCCCAAGAGCATCCGGTCCTTGCACAAAACGATAGCATTGGACTTCACATGCCGGACGATCTCCCAGGCGAAGCGTAGATCGGCCATTTGTTCATCGGTCGGTTTGGCGTCGGTGACCACCTTCCACTCGTCGTCGGGGTCCGGCAGGATGTCGGCCTCCTGCATCAGCAGGCCGCCATCGATGTAGCGACAGATCCAGCCGCCCTCGCGCTCTTCCAGTTGCCCGACCTTCATCAAGCGAACGTTGGCCTTCCACTTGGGCTTGGTGGTGAGGATTTTGAGTGCTTCGGGCTCGAAGTCGGGGGCCACGATCGCCTCGATGAAGAGGCCCGGCTCGGCAAGCACCTCGGCCGAAGCCGCGTCGACCGGGCGGTTCATGCCCAGCACCGAGCCGAACGCGCTGAGCGGATCGCCCGCCATGGCTTTTTCAGTCGCTTCGGCCAGAGTGTCGGCCGCGGCGGCGCCGCAGGGGTTGTTGTGCTTCATTACCGAGACGGCCGGATCGGCAAAGCTTCGGGCGATTTCCAGGGCGGCGTCCAGGTCCAGGAGGTTGTTGTACGACAAGCCCTTGCCGTTAAGCTGCTTGGCCGAAACCAGATTGGCGCCGGGGCTGTTGGCCTCGGCATAGAAAGCGGCCTGCTGATGCGGGTTCTCGCCGTAGCGGAGCACCGCTTTGCGCTTCAGCGCTACGTTGAGCGTGCCCGGGAAGGGGCCTTCGGCCGTCTGGCCGGCAAAATAGGCGGCAATCGCCTGGTCGTACTTGGCCGTGTGGGCGAAGGCCTCGGCGGCTAGCTTGTTCCGCAACTCCAGCGTGGTGCGGCCGTCGGCGGTCACCTGCTCCAGAATGGCCGAATACTGACTCGTGTCGGTTGCCACGGTGGTGAAAGCGTGGTTCTTGGCCGCCGCCCGAACCAACGACGGTCCGCCGATGTCAATCTTTTCAATGGCCTCGGCCGGCGTAACGCCTTCGCGGGCGATGGTGGCCTCGAACGGATAGAGGTTGACCACGACCAACTCGAAACTGACGATGTCGTGCTTGGCCAGTGCTTCCATGTCGCTGGGATTATCGTGCCGACAAAGCAGGCCGCCGAAAACCTTGGGGTGAAGCGTCTTGAGCCGCCCGTCCATCATCTCCGGGAAGCCGGTGTACTCGGAGACGTCGCGGACTTCGATTCCTTCGTCTTCGAGGTGTTTTCGGGTGCCACCGGTGCTGTAGATTTCGAC
>CAZDHN010000927.1:0-1901 GCA_964505115.1 uncultured Planctomycetaceae bacterium | reverse complement strand
TTGGTGAGAAATACGGGCTAATCGGTTCTGGTATCGAGTTGGATATCCGAGCCGCGGTATACCCAGCGCGAGTCACTTTCAAAACTAGCTGCCTTGCCACGGATTACACTCCGGCCTCATGTGCCCCGAGGCCGGAGTGTTTTGCTATTACGGTCCATTGCGAGCCGTCACCGCCTTGACTAGGATATAGATATTATTAGGGGTGTGAGAAAACCACATCAATACCTAATCAGTATCATACACCACCCGGAAGAGGAGAGGTGAGTCTGGCATGGGGCGGCCTTCCGCTGAAAAAATAGCTCAGCGCGCTTTCGACCTGGGCATTCTGGACGAGCGACAGCTCCAGGAGATCTGGGCAGATCTTGGCAGTCATAGCGTCGCCGTGGACGATTTCCTTCAACTGCTCGTCCGCCGCGAGATGTTGACCAATTATCAGGTCGAACGCCTGCTAAAAGGGGACCGGACCGGATTCTTCTTCGGCGATTACAAGGTTCTTTATCTGGTGGGGGCCGGTTCGTTCGCGCGGGTTTATCGGGCCGTTCACAAGGATACGGGCCAGGTGGTGGCCGTCAAGGCGCTGCGCAAACGCTTCAGCGACAATCCCAACCAGTACGGGCAGTTCATCCGCGAGGGTGAGTTGGGCTGCGCGCTTAGGCATCCCAACATCGTCCCCATCTACGAGGTCGTCTCGCGCAGGAACTCCCATTTCCTCGTAATGGAGTTCGTCGAAGGCAGAAACTTGCGCGAATTCGTCAAGATACGCAAGAAAATCGAAGCGCCCGTGGCCACCCGGCTCATGCTCGACATTACCAGCGGTCTCCTCTATGCCTTCGAGAACGGCCTGACCCACCGAGACCTGAAGATGAGCAACGTGCTGATCTCCAGCCGCGGCAAGGCCAAGCTGGTCGATTTCGGGCTGGCCGCAATGGACGACGGTCTCTCGGACGACGGTTTGGCTGAACTATCCAACGTCCGTACCATCGACTACGCCGCGCTGGAACGAGCAACCGGCGTGCGAAAAGACGATACACGAAGCGACATCTATTTCCTTGGCTGCATCTTCTACAATATGCTTACCGGCGAAGCGCCTTTGGGAGAAACGCGGGATCGCGTGCAGCGACTTGCCAAGGCGCGGTTCCTCGGCGTAACGCCCATCCAACGGGCCGACCCGACCGTCCCGCATTCGGCCGCCCTGGTGGTCAACAAGGCAATGATGCTTGACCCCAATCGCCGGTATCAGACTCCGGCCGCCATGCTGGCCGATTTGCATATCGCCACCAGACGCCTGGCCGAAGGGAACGACTCGCCAGACGCGGACAACTCGACCCAGGCCAACAACGAACCGCCTCCCGTTTACATCGATCCGGCAAGTCAGCGGTCGATCATGGTGGTCGAGTCGAGCGTGCGGATGCAGGACATTCTTCGCAAGGGATTCAAGCGGGCCGGCTACCGCGTGTTGTTGACCAGCGATCCGGAACGAGCGATGACCCGATTCCAACAGGATGCCTCCGCGGCCGACTGCGTGCTTTTTAATGCCCAGGAACTGGGCGAATCGGCCCTGGAGGTGTTCAACGAATTCGGCACCAGCAGCAAGACCCAAAATCTGCCCGCCTTACTGCTTCTGGACGAGGACCAGGGTGACTGGTTCCCCAGGGCTCTGACGGCGGATCACCGTCAGGTGCTCTCCTTACCCATCACCATGAAGAAACTCCGCTTGACACTGGACAAGCTTGTCCCCCAAAAGTCTGGCTGAGCGTCACGCAGTCTCACCTTCCTTGAGAAGCCCCCCCCTGGGCTCCCGAAAATGTGAGGTTGTGGGGAATTCGTTTTCATCCGGGTTTTGTTTCGCAATTTCAGGCCCAACGGGCCGCGCTGTCACAGCCCAGGGCGCAGCCCTGGGT
>CAZDHN010000926.1:0-1904 GCA_964505115.1 uncultured Planctomycetaceae bacterium | reverse complement strand
TGTTCCACTCGGCGAAGACATCGAAAATTTCGTCGTTCGTCAGGCCCAGGGTGTTCTTGAGCATCCAATAGGCTTCGCAGATCAACTGCATGTCGCCGTACTCGATACCGTTGTGGACCATTTTCACGTAGTGCCCCGCCCCACGCGGCCCGACCCATTCGCAACAGGAGATGTCGTTGTTAGGGCCGACCCGGGCGGCGATGGCTTGGAAGATGGGTTTGACCAGCGGCCAGGCTTTTTCGCTTCCGCCGGGCATCATGCTGGGGCCCTTCAGGGCGCCCTCTTCGCCGCCCGAAACGCCGGTGCCGATGTAGAGCAGGCCCTTCGACTCGACGTGCTTTGTCCGCCGTTCGGTTTCGCTGAAATGGGTGTTGCCGCCGTCGATAATCACGTCGCCCGGCTCCAGCAGCGGGATGATCCGGTCGATGAAGGCATCGACGGCCGGGCCGGCCTTGACCATCAACATCACCTTGCGCGGCGCCGCCAGCTTCTCGATCAGTTCCTCCATCGAATGGCAGCCGACGATATTCTTGCCGGCCGCTCCGCCGGCGATAAAGTCGTCGACCTTGCTCACCGTCCGATTGAATACGGCCACGCTATACCCGCGGCTCTCGATGTTCAGCACCAGATTTTCGCCCATCACGGCCAAGCCGATCAAGCCGATGTCGCATTTGTTGGGCATGGGTAGTTTCTCCAAGTGTATGGGTGGTTTGTAGTTGATAGTTAATGGTTGATAGTTGATAGTGGAAGGTTGGAGGTTGATAGTTGAAGGCTGAAGGACGCGCGGCGGACAAGTCCGCCGGCTGAACGGGAATCGTCTGCCCGCCACCCACTATCAACTATCAACTATCAACTACCAACTACTCCCCCTCCACCTCCCACGGTGGATTCTCAGGAAGATACGCTTCGAACTCGGCCAGCAGCCGCAATTGGTACTCGCCGGCGAAGGTGCCGGAGAGGAAACGATCGACGCCCTCTTCGTAGAACCGCTTCCAGCTTGCTTCTTCGGCGCCCGGGTTGATGGGGTAGAACAGGGCATTGTTGGCCTTGGCCGCCTTGTGGTCGCCCGGCGCGTCGCCGATCATCAGCGTGTGGTCGGCCGGATACTTCGAGGCCACGTTCAGCGATTCCTTCTTCGTGCCGACCTCCTGGCCGCAAATCGCCACGACGTACTTCGTCAGGTCGTGCTCGTCCCATTCCCTCACTAGCGCCTCCTGGGGTGTTGCCGAAACGACCAAGTTATCGGCCTTGCCGGTCAGCTTCTCCAGGCTCTCGCGAACGAAGGGGAAGGGCGGCACGCCGCGAACCATGTCGGTGATCGATTGGTTCACCGCCATCGACCACTTCAGAACATGCGCCAGGTCCGAGTCGCCATCGGACGCCACCGCCTTCTCCAGGGCCGGGTTGCCCAGCTTCGTCTCCCGGGCGATCCAGTCGCGAAGCGATGGCGGGATCGAAATCTTCACTCCCCGAGCCTTGACCTCGGGCCGCTTTTGCAGCCACTCGAGCGCCTCGACCAGTGCCGGGAAGCGGTTGATGCCGCGGCTTTTGGAGTAGAGGTTGACGAACTCGGCCGCCTCGCGAGCGTATTTGCTCACGCCCTGCAATTCCATGTGATTGATAATGTTGGGAATGAAGCACTCCTTGTGCTTCAACTCCATCGTGTCGAACGCGCACCCGTCCGAATCGATGCCCACCAGGAAGTCGTGCTCAGGTGTTAGGTCAAACATCTTTTAGCTAAGGGGGTTAGGGGTTTATCACCGCAACTTCTGCTCGCCGTGCGCGCATCTTGTACGGTTGTGTTCTTGATTGTTTTAGCGGCCGGGCTTGCCCCAATACCGTTGAATTAGTCGCAAGTAGTTCGTATACAACGAGTTATTGGAAGCGGTGTCCGGGGATGAATT
>CAZDHN010000925.1:0-1904 GCA_964505115.1 uncultured Planctomycetaceae bacterium | reverse complement strand
GCCTTCGTGCCATCTGCACCGGCAAACACCATCGCCTTTGCCACAAGCGGATCGTGCGTGCCCCGGGCGGCGTAGTCGTCGCGAAAGTTACCCATCAAGGGCAGACCGGCAGCCGGCGTAAAGTCGACCGTGGCAACCCCCACTCGGAAACCCGACATCGAGACTGCTCCCCGTAATGACCAATGACCAAATTTGAATCGCCCCGGTCAACAGAGCCGCCCCGGCCAACAGAGCCGCCCCGTCCTCGGGGCGGGCATTGGCAGCGCATCGTCACTCGCGGCGAGGACGCCGCGGCTCGGATATACGGCCCGATGGCCCGAAGCAAAGTAATGACTGCTAACTGTACGCCTTGATCGTTTTGACCAGCGCGGCCGCGATTTGCTTCATGTCATCCTCGGTATAAGTTGGATAGGCGAAGCAGGTGAAGGTGTGCGACTCGTGCCAGACGGCGTTGGGTACTTCTACCTTGGAAAGGTCGATACTCTCCTGATCCGTATACTCCTTCGAGTTGAAGGGGAAGCCGGAGTTGCCGAACATATGCCGCTCGGTGAAGGCGCGTTCCGTGTGACACTGCGGCCAAAACACTTTCCAGCAGGGGGCACCCTCGGCACCGGCCGCGCTGACGAACTGGGCGATGTCGCAGTTCATCTTGTCGATATCCAATGTGAACGCGCAGACAAACCAACCGTTCTGACGCTCCTCGGTGTCGATCGGCATGTAAAGGACCCGCGGTAGTTCACCCAGGGCGTCCATGAGGATATGGGCGTTGCGCTTTCGGGCCGGCAGGTTCCAGTTGTCGATCCGCTCGAGTTCAGCCAGACCGATTGCCGACTGCATTTCGGTCATGCGGTAGTTCCAGCCGATACGGTTGTGGATGTAGGGCAGCTTTTGCTCCAGTTCGAGCATGTTCATCCGCTGCTTGACGTCGTAACCGTGGTCGCGGAACCCGCGCGCCTCCCAGGCGTAATCCTCGTTGTCGGTGGTGACCATGCCGCCTTCGCCGCCGGTGGTGAAGGTCTTGTTCTGGCAGAAGCTGCACGCCGACATATCGCCGATCGTGCCCGTCTTCCGGCCCTTGTAATAGCCGCCGAACGCTTCGGCGTTATCTTCGAGGACCAGCAGGTTGTGCTTCTTGGCCAAGGCCATCAGCGGGTCCATGTCGCAAACGTTGCCGTAAAGGTGGACCGGCATGATGGCCTTGGTTCGCGGGCCGATGAGTTTCTCGGCCGATTCGAGGCTGATGCAATGGTCGTCGATATTCACGTCGGCGAAGCGGGGTACGGCACCGGCCTGAACGATCGAGAAGCTCGATGCGATGAATGTGTAGCTGGGTACGATCACCTCGTCGCCGGGGCCGATCCCCATCGCCGACAGAGCCGTGTGCAGGGCCGCCGTGCCGGTCGCCACGCTGACGGCGAATTTGCTCCCTTGCCACTCGGCGAACGCCTTCTCGAACTCCATGCCCCTTGGGCCGGTCCAGTAGTTCGGCTTGTTCGACCGCAACACATCCTCGACGGCCTTGATCGCCTTCTCGTCGAAATTCGGCCAGCCGATCAGGTTGTTCGTGACCGCCTTGGGGCCACCGTCAATCGCCAGTTTGTCTGCCATTATCAGTCTCCGTTAGAAATTGGGGGGTTGTTTTGCGGTAATGGTCTAGCTGCTTGAAGCGTCTCGCATTCCCAAGAAAATACCAGTTAGGTCCGGTTAGTGGTAGCCCCCCCCAGTCGAATCAGGCGGGCAAAAGGCTCGACGAGGCCCGCCCCACGCCCGGCCCTAGCCCGCATTTCTCATCAGCCATCTACTGCGAGGACGGAAGTCCAGCCGTGGCTGCGTCGTGCGGCACGATTCCTCCTCAACGTATTCACCAATACGCCCGCGGATGAATCGCTTGCACTCCTTGCCAC
>CAZDHN010000924.1:0-1907 GCA_964505115.1 uncultured Planctomycetaceae bacterium | reverse complement strand
CTTCATCATGCCGCATAAGAGTTCCAGACGTGATTTTCTCAAAGGCCGCGCGGCGACCGACGCGCTAGGCGACTTGGCGGCCGACGCGCTGGGCGATGCCGGCGCCGCTCGGCCGGATGACGGAGCCTACTTGGTGCGGATCAGCCGCCCGGCGATGGCCTGCGAGTTCGAGGTCTGTCTGCCCGCCGGACAATACGAGCAGGGCACCGAAGCCGCTCTGGAGGCGCTCGACGTGGTCGAGTTGCTGGAAGAACAGATGAGTGTCTTCCGTACCCAAAGCGAACTGAGCCAAATCAATCGCCTGGCGGCCGAGGGCCCGGTCGAAGTCGAACCCCGGCTGTTCGAATTGCTGGAACTGGCGGCCAAACTGGCAGTTGACACGGACGGCGGATTAGACATCACGGCCGGGCCGCTTTCCGACGCCTGGGGTTTCTCCCGCCGCCAGGGCACCGTGCCCGACGACGCCACGCTGGCCGAGGCCATGCAGTGCGTCGGCAACCGGCTGGTCGAGCTAGATCCCCCGAATCAAACGGTTCGGTTCCTCAGGCCGGGCGTGAAACTGAACCTGGGCAGCATCGGGAAGGGCTATGCGCTGGATTGCTGCGCGGAGCAACTGACGGCCGACGGGGTGGAAAACTTCCTGCTGCACGGCGGACAAAGCAGCGTTTTGGCCCGGGGCTGTTCGCCGGAAGCCAGCTGCGACCACTGGCCGGTCGGGGTTCGGCACCCCTTGCGTCCCGACCGGCGTCTGGCGGAAATTAGACTTCGCAACGGCGCGCTGGCCACGTCGGGATCGGCCGCGCAATTCTTCCGCCACGAAGGCCGCCGGTACAGCCACATTCTCGATCCCCGCACGGGCCGGCCGGCCGAGGGCGTTCTGTCGGCCACAATCGTCGGGCCCAGCGCGGCCGAGGCCGACGCTTTGTCGACCGCCATGTTCGTGCTGGGCCCCGATCGGGCGCTGGAGTTCTGCCGGAGCAGGCCGGACCTCGCTCTGATGATGATCTGTCCCGCCCGGCGGCCCGGCGGCATCGAAATCTTCTCGACCGGCTTCCAGGCGGAAGACCTGAACCTGCTGGAAGGCGCCCGTTCGACCGCCTAATATTCCCAGTCTACCCAGAAGGATACTATTACCCAGAACGCTTCAGATGCCCGGATTACTCAAACTCGGGCAAATCGCCGGAATTGGGCAAATCAGTCATACACAATTTGGCCGATCCGGGTAAAATGCGTATGTCCATCACTTCGCCTATTAGCGCCATCTGCCCGTTGCCATTCTTATGACCGAGTTAATACTAACGCACGGCTCCTATCTAGCCATAGTGGTGGTGCTGATTCTTACCGGTTCCGGGCTGCCCATCCCGGAAGAGGTTCCGGTCGTGGCCGCCGGAATTTTGAGCGCCCATGGCCAACTGAACCCCTGGCTGGCGTTTGCCGCCTGTTTGTTCGGAGCCCTGGCCGGCGACTGCGTGATGTACGCCATCGGCTTCCATTTCGGACGGAGCGTGGTTCGCGAGCATCCCTGGTGGGCGCACTTCGTCAAGCCTGAACGCGAAGCACGGATCGAGAAGATGGTCGCCCAGCACGGGCTGAAGGTCATGTTCCTCGCCCGATTCCTCGTCGGCTTGCGGTCGCCCGTCTACTTGTCGGCCGGCATACTTCGCCTGCCGTTTCGCCGGTTCCTGTTGATGGACATTTTCTCTGCGACGGTCGTGATCGGAACGTTCTTCGGGCTGAGCTACCGGTACGGGGCGACGCTTACCAACTGGATCCGAAACGCCGAGTATGTACTGACGGGCGTGGTGGTGCTGGTAGTGGTGGGATTGGGACTTTGGGCCTACTTCTGGCGTCGGCGCCACCGCAAGATGATCGTGGCCGCCTTGGCCGACGAGCCTTCCGAGCAGTGC
>CAZDHN010000923.1:0-1917 GCA_964505115.1 uncultured Planctomycetaceae bacterium | reverse complement strand
GGGCTGCGTCCAGCCGCCTTCGGCCTCGTTAGGTTGTAGCGATCGAGCGTAGGGGAAGGGGCGGCCGTGCGTGCCGACCAGCACGTGCAGGAAGCCCTTGCTATCCATCGTGATGCTGGGCGTGTTGTGGATGTCGTTGGCCGGCGGCCCGTGCCCCACCAGTTGCGGCTTACCCAGCTTGCCGGTCGCCCGATCGTACGTGACCACGAAGGTCGGCACGCCGGGCACTTTTTCGGCCGGATCGGTCGCTTCGGCCCAGGCCACATGGACCTTCGAGCCGCGCGAGACGAGCGACGACGGTATGCCCGAGTGCGCGGCCAGCCCGATGCACTTGCGCGAAATCAGGATTGGTTCGCCCATCGAGAGCCGGCCGTCGACCAGCTTGGGTAGGAACAGCTTCAGGTCGTGGATCCGCCGCCAGATACGATCAGGGTCGGAGGCCGTGAGCGTGAACCGCGCGATGGGCGGCGGGCCGTCGGGCGTGTTGTGGCCCGAGAACTGTTCGATGTCCATCGGACCCCGGCCGGGGATCGGGCAGGCCGAAAACGTGCGACCCGAGTCGATCGAGTGCAGAAGTACGCTCGCTGAGCCCGAGCGGCCCAAAGCGTAGACGCCGTTTTTGCTGTCGAAGGCGACCTTGCCCGAGATTAGTCTGGTCGAGCGACCGGTTGTCGGCTCGGTCGGCCAGCGGACGGCCGTTTTCAGATCGGCCATCTCCCAGGCGTCGCCGCGTTTCACCTTCAGCCCGGCCGGCGCGGCCACGAAGGGCCGGTTCTTCAAGTCGAAGTAGACCTGGTTGTCCAGCGGATACTTGGGTAGGTAGCCGAACTGCTCGTTCTCGTGCGCGTAGGGCTTCAGCACCAGCGGCATCTCAAGCGGCCGAGTGGCGGGCGCTTTGCCGGCGGTGACGGTGAGCGTCGAGTAGGTGGTAAACTCGGGCGCGTCGACCGGCGTCGCCCGAACGTGGCAAACACGCGTCTGGCCTTCGGCCGGGATTGTGTAACGCACCGCCACGCTTGCCGATCGCCTGCCGGACACCTTGACACGCGTCGCCGTCAACTCGGCCGGCCACCGCTCGTTGGGAAATTCCAGGCTCAGTTCGATTGCCTGGGCGCGCGTCAGATTATTATGCAACTCGAACGTCATTTCGCCCCGTTCGCCCGGCCGACCGTAAACGACCTTCTTGTAGGGCGTGATCAGCCAGCGGTAATCGAGCAAGGGGAAGAACGACTTGATGTCGGGCGTCCAGCCGGAAAGGTTCGCGTAGAGGTCGCCATCTTGCCATCGGGTGAGGCCGTCGATTTGGATCGTCGCCCGGGCGACCGGCAGGTGCAGCCGCCAGGGTGCCGCGTTGCGATGTACCTTGGCCGGGAAGACGTGCGACGCCTGCCCCTTGGCGTCCACCTGCAAAGTCTGGATGAGTTGCCCATTCGCATCAAACACGGCCGGTTCGAGGGTGCCACTGCTGGCTTGTCCAGCAGTGTTCTTCTGCAGATCGTGTTTCGCACTGCTGGACAAGCCAGCAGTGGCACCCTTCTTCGACCGGCTGCTAGGCAGCCCCGACAGCTCGATGCCGAACTCGCCGGCACGCGGCATGAAGCAGACGTCGCCGGGTGAGTCGGGGTTCAGCAGAATGATCGGCTCCTCGTGTGCCCGGTCGCGATGCCCTCGCGACGTCTCGATCAGGTAGTGTGGGCAGTTCGTTCGGAAGCCCCAGGCGATGAGCTGCCCGTAACGGTCCTGCGACGCCGTGATGTTCAATGCGTAGATCCCCTTTCGCTCGACTTGCGTCTTCAGCCGCGCGCGAGCCGGCGGGCCCATGCCCTTGGGGCGTCGTTTGACGTCGTCGAGAATGAAGGTCTCCTGTACAACGCGGCGGTCGGGCCCAACCAGGATCGCCCTTAACTCCGTGCGTCG
>CAZDHN010000922.1:0-1918 GCA_964505115.1 uncultured Planctomycetaceae bacterium | reverse complement strand
GGGTTAAACCCGAAGACGATCGAGACTTGCCGTGTCGCAATTATAGCACGCCGCCCCCCCCCCGGTGTCTAACGCGGTGGGATTCTTCTCCATTTCCTCATCTGCTGACCCGATTTCTTAATTCCCATCGCCGGAGACTGATAGCCGCTCGACATTGTTCACGTCTTCGTAACCGGCCAGTCGGTCATCTGTGAAATGCGGGCTTAGCCGAGGCCCATGGGCGGGCGAGGGCTCCTCAGGCACAGATCGACAAGATCCTGAATTTTGGCAGTGCCCAGGCACATCACACTGTCGGCACCGCCCCAATAGATCTTCACCGTCCCATCGTCTTCGGGGATCGCCCCGCAAGTGAAAACCACATTGGAGACGTAGCCGGTCACTTCCCAGGGATCCGTCGGCTGCACGATCCAGTCATCGGCTACGGCAAGTACTTTGGCTGGGTCGGCAAGATCGTGCAACGCCACGCCGAGCCGATAGATGCCGCCGGACATGGTGGGAAACACGCCATGATAGATACTGAGCCAACCCGCCTCGGTCTTGATTGGCGTTGCCCCGGGTCCAACTTTCTCCTCGTCCCAGTGGTAAGTGGCCGGCTTGATAACCAATCGCGAATCGCCCCAATGCACCAGGTCGGGCGAATAGCTGATCCAGATCGACCAGGGGGCAATGTTCGAATGCGGCCGATCGAGCCGGGCGTAGCGTCCGCCGATCTTCTCCGGGAAAATCACGACGTTTCGCATGTCCGTCTGGGAAATGAAGGCGATCCGCTCAATCCTCTGGAAATCGCGGGTCCGGGCCAGCCCGATCCGCACCCCATGACGGGAATAGGCGCTGTAGGTCAACAGGTAGGTGCCTTCGATTGATGAGATGCGGCAGTCCTCGACGCCGTACTCCTCGTACTCCGCGAACAGGCCCTCGGTGGCCGGCACCATGAACGGCTCGGGGTGGACACGGAAGTTGCGACCGTCGTCGCTTTCGGCAAGCCCGATGATCGACCGGCCGTTTCGACGGTGAGAGCGAAACAACAGAATGTAGCGACCCTCGTGCTTCACCGCGGCGGCGTTATGCACGGTCTCGACAGGATAGGGGACGTCTGCTTTTGTGAGAATCGGATTCTTGTCGTAGCGTGTGACGATATCGTCCATCGGACAGACTCCTGTCGGTTTTGCGGATGGATAGCCGTCGGTGCAAACGGACGGTCAATCCTCCTCGCCGATCACTTTCCGGTAAACCCGTTCGTATCCCGCCGCCATCACCTGGACGCTGAATCGGGCTTGCACGTTGGCACGACACGCCCGAGGGTCGAGCGCCCCGAGCCGATCCACTGCCGAGGCCGCCTCTTCCACCGTGTCGACCAGGAAGCCGGTCTCGCCTTCTCGGATCAATTCCGGCAGATAGCCGTATCGCGTGCCGATGATTGGCGTGCCGCTGGCCTGCGCTTCGATACCTACCCAACTGCATGGCTCACACCAGGAAATCGGAAAGAGCACCGCGGCCGCCCGCTGATATTGCTGGGCAAGCTCTTTCCGCGGCAGGCACCCCAGGTAGGTTACGTTCCCGTCGTCCAGGCGCGGCTTCACCTTCTCGTCGAAGAACGTCTGGTGTTGCGGCTCGATCATCCCGGCCAAACGCAACGGTCTGCCCGCCAGACGGGCAATCTCAATCGCACGGTCCGGCCCCTTCTCCGGCGAAAGGCGCCCGGCAAACAGCAGATAGTCTTCCTTTTCCGTACAGAGCGGAAACTCATCGAGCGGGATGCCGTTGTGGACGGTCGCCACATAGTTCAAATCTGGTTTCAATTGCCGCTCGGCCTGGGAGAGCGACACGAACGGTTGGTCGCGGTAGCGGTCGAACACCGGATGGAGCGACTTGACCCAGGCCGCTCCGTGGAGCGAAGAAACCATGGGGCAAGGAATCA
>CAZDHN010000921.1:0-1921 GCA_964505115.1 uncultured Planctomycetaceae bacterium | reverse complement strand
GAAAGAACGCAACTTTCGCGGAGCGAAAGGCGACAGTTGTTTCCACGCCGGCCCTTACAGTGATCCCATTCACGTGATCCACCCCGGATTCCAAGCTCTGTTTGGAACTCACGGGAGAATTGCCTCCTGAATTTGACACCAGCGCGGCTGGCAGCGATGATTATGTAATTCAGTGATCGTATTGAAGGTCCATGCCGCTGTCCCTATCCGTATTTCATCCGTGGCCTGCTTCCCTTGTGCCGGTGGAAGCCGGGAACGGTTACCTAAACCACAACCAACCCTCCCCATGTGAAAAAGGAAAACTGTCATGCACGAGCACGAGCACAAGCACAAGCACGACCATCATTGTTGTGGATGCCTATCACCTCGGATCAGCCGTCGGGGTGTTTTGGCCGCGGCGGGCGGCTCGGTGGCCGCGTTGCAGATGGGCCTCTTGGAGTTCGCCTCGACCCTGGTGGCCGGCGAGTCGAACCTGAAACCCAAATCGAAGCCCAGGGTGCGTCTCTTCTTCATCCGCCCCAAGGACCAGGCAAAGTACTGGATGAGTTGGCCGGGCAACGACTACAACGCCGATGCCAAGCAGGCCGAGTTCACCGAAAAGCTCAAGAAGATTGCCGAAGACCTTGGGGTTCAACTGGAGGTCGACCCCGCCCCGCTGGAGGATGAAGCCACGGTCGACGCGGCTCTGGAGAGAATGAAGCCCTCGCCGCCGGATAGCATGATGGTCATCCAAATGCACCTCAGCTACTGGAAGGCGACCAACCATCTACTGGCAAACCGGGGCGACATTCCCACCATCGTCTTCAGCCGGCTGGGTACGTCGTTCACCGGGCATCTCAACAAGGCCCGGGAGTTTCCAAAGGTCTACCTGGCCGCAACCGACGGCCTGGGCTGGCTCCGTCAGGGTATGAGGATGCTCAAGACGATCGAGGACATGAAGTGCTCGCGGCTCTGTATCATCACCGGAGAGAAGGACTTTGATCGCAAGCTGGACGTGATCGGCACCACGCTCCACTATATTCCATTGCAGCGTTGGGTCGATGAATTCAACAAGGCCGAAACGACCGACGAGATGCGGGCAGTGGCCGACTACTACACGAAGCAGGCCAAGGAGGTTCGCGAGCCCAAGCCGCAAGATATCCTCAACGCCGCCAAGAATTACTTCGTCGCCAAGCGGATCATGGCCGCCGAGAACTGCGATGGAATCTCGCTGAACTGCCTGGACCTGATCCGCCACGGCAAGATCCCCTGCACGCCTTGTATCGCCTGGATGAAACTCAACGACGAGGGAAGCGTGGGCGCCTGCGAGGCGGATTGGAACGCCGCCGTCTCGATGCGACTGGTGAGCCTGCTGTTCGGGCGGCCCGGTTTTCAACAGGATCCGGCACCCAATACGGTTAAGAACACGCTGATGGGCGCTCATTGCTCCTGCCCCAGCAAGCTCGGCGGCTTCGACACCAAGCCTGAACCGTTCATCCTCCGCAATCACCACGAGTCGGAAACGGGCGTCGCCCCGCAGGTGCTCTGGAAAGTGGGCCAGGAGGCGACCGTAATGGAATTCAACGGGCCGGGTGAAATAATCGTGGGCACCGGCCGGGTCACCGGAAACTTCGACACCCCGCAGGAAGGCGGCTGCCGCACTTCCGTCGAACTGGCCATGGACAACGTCCTGGATACGATCGACGTTAAGGGCTTCCACCAACTGTTCATGTACGGAAAGCTGGACCACCAACTCCGGGCTTACGGCAAGCTGGCCGGTATCAACGTGATACCGATTGCCTAAGCGACCGTCCGGAAACGCTCTCCGCTGGGAAGATGAACCCTATTTGAACGTCAGAAGACCTTGCTGACCCCCGGCATGGCACTCTGGTAGCTGCCGTCGGGTAGCGGCAGCACGGGCGGTTCGGCGTCCAGGGCGTAG
>CAZDHN010000920.1:0-1925 GCA_964505115.1 uncultured Planctomycetaceae bacterium | reverse complement strand
TTCGCCACCAAGGGACCGACGATCGAGGGCTGCCGTTTCTCGTTCATGGGCGACGACTCGGTCAACCTCCACGGTCCGGTGTTCGTGGTCGTCCAGCGGCAGAGCCCGACCGAGCTGCTGGTGGCCTGGCCGTACTCGCGAGAGTACCTGGCGACGGTCATTCCCGAAGGAGCGACCGTGCGGCGGCTGCGGCCCGGCAACTACGAGGTCCTGGGGACGGCGAAACTGAGCGGATTCACGCCCACCCGGGAACGCAATCCGGACCACCTCGAAATGATCCACCGGGCATGGCCGCGAAACAGGGAGGGGCGGGGCACCGTGTTCCGCTTGACCCTGGCCGAGCCGCTTTCGGCCGAGCAGGGTGACTTCCTCGACGTACCGGCCAGCAACGCTCCAGGCTTCGCCATCCGCGACTGCGTGTTCGAGGACCATCGGGCCCGGGGACTGCGGATCATGGCGTCCCACGGCGTGATCGAGCGGAACACGTTTCGCCGGCTCAAGCTCAGCGCCATCACGGTCGGCGCGGAGTACGAGTTTTGGCGGGAAGCCGGCTGGGTCGAGGACGTGACGATCCGCAACAACACGATCGAGGACGTCGGCCGTGACGGGGCGATCCACGGCACCAGCGCGTACGTCCTGGGCGCGATCAGCGTGTTCGGACGCACCGGCCGTGGGTCGAAGCTACCGCTGTGGCCCGGCAACCGCGGCATCGTGGTCGAGGGCAACACCATCCGCGGGTGCCCCGCAGCGGGCATCTTCGTGGCAGCGGCCAAGGACGTGCAGGTCCGCGGCAATCGCCTGGAGGACTGCTTCTATCGGCCTGGCGAATCGACGGGGAAGTCGCGAGGACTGGAGGTCCACAGTCCTATCGAGGTGAGGCATGCGGAGGATGTGGTCGTCAAGGACAACGAGATCATCGAGACGGAGCAGGCGCCGGCTGAGCGCTAGCGACCACCAAGACCAAGACGCCGACATGAACCTCGAACCCCACAACCTCCGTCAAATTGAGCAGCTCAACCAGCGGGGCGGTCGCACGCTGAGCATCGTCGACCTGATCGAGGCCGGTACGCTCAGCGTGGAGATGGCCGCCTGCGCCATGCGGGCGATGGCCGAGGGCGCATCGCTGCTCACCGGCGCCCGGCCGGGAGGGGCCGGAAAATCGACGCTCATGGGTGCGATCCTGGGGCTCATGCCGCCCGACGTGCCGATCGTTACGGTCGAGGGCACCAATGTGATCCAGGATGGCCTCGCCCAGCCCGCCAGTGAACCGGCCTGCTACCTGGCCCACGAAATCGGCTCAGGGCACTGGTACGGCTACATCTGGGGACCGGACGTCGCCGACTTCTTCTCGCTGATCGACGGCCGCCGTCGTATCTCCTCCTGCCTCCACGCCGACACGCTGGGAGAACTGAAAGACATCCTCCGTTCGTCGCCGTTGCGGATTGAAGAAGCGGCAGTCGGCCGAGTGGGCCTGATCCTATTCATCCACGTCATCCCAGGACCGGGTGCCCGAAGGCGTGTGGTGAGCTTGTGGGAGGCGGATGGCCGCGGCGGACACCGGCAGGTTTATCGGTGGAACGCGACATCCGATACATTCGAGGTCACGGGCCAGCCGCATGAATCCAGCGACCTGGAACGGTACAAGCAGTTCGTCCAGGCGCTGGTCGACCAGGGGGAAGCAGAGATGGAGGCTGTGCGGCGCCAGGTCGTGGAGTTCTACAGGGACGGGCAGTGATTCGAGCTTGCTTCGTCCGTGAACCACGGCGACAAAAATGGGCTCTGGGACACTTGGTTTTTGGGAAGGCTCATACCCGATTTTGGGTTGATCTCGCCATGGCCCTCAGTTTTTGGTAGTTTACGCGGTCGATTGAAACTAGTGCCGCAAATCACAATTGAGGGTACACCAAGAGGTCGCTTTGGCTAAA
>CAZDHN010000919.1:0-1930 GCA_964505115.1 uncultured Planctomycetaceae bacterium | reverse complement strand
CACCTACCGAAACACCTGCAAGCTGCACGAGGCGGTCGCCGGCAGCGAGATGCTCGCCCACGAGTTCCTCACCGCCGATCGGGCAGTGCAGCGGACCCGTTTTTCCGACGGTACGCAAGCGGTCGTCAACTTTGGCGACAAGCCGCGCACCGTGCAACTCGACGGCCGAAGCTACCTGTTGCCTAAGAACGGATTCGCCGCCAAGGGACCGCGGATCGAGCAATCGTTGGCACTGATCGACCGCGGCCCGGTCACTTCCATCCGCACGCCCGACTACTTCTTCACCGACAGCGGCGGCGTGCGGCGTTCCCTGCGACGGATCGACTCCGAGTCGGTGCGGATAACCGTCGGGCCGAGCAGCCGGGCGGTCGGCGTAAGCATTGCGAAGCTTGTACCCGGCTGGGATCCGGCCGGCACGCGGCTGTTCCTGCTCGACCGGCAATCGCGGCGCGCGGCTTCGCTGCCGCTGGTGATCGAGAAAGGTCAGATCCGCCTGGGGCCGTTTCCCGACGGGGCAACGCTCGAAGCGATCCGCGGCTCGAAAGCGGCCAAGCCCGACTTGCGGTTCGAGGGAGAGGTTACCTTCTCGACCGCTCGACCCAAGCAGGGCGAGCCGATCGAGTTGATCGCCACGGTTCGCAACGGCGGCGGCGCGGCGGCCGAATCGGTCGAGTTGGCCTTCCATGAGGGCACGGTCGGTCCGGAGCGGCTGTTGGCCAAGACAACCGTCTCGCTTCCGGCCGACACGGCAAAGACCGTGCGTCTAAAGATCGATACCGGCCCTTTGGACGGATCGCGTCGGATTCTTGCCATCGCCGATCCGGCCGGCAAGATCGACGAGTTGTGCGAGTTGAACAACAGGGCCGGCGGGTCGCTCGACGTGACGCCCGACTTCGCCCTCTGGCCGCATCGCCGCAAGTTGATCGTCGAATCCGGTCCAATCCAGCGCGAAGACGAGCCAGTTGTCGTGCCGCTCGATCTGCCCGACGCGGATCCGGCCTCGGTTCGCGTTGCCGAGTGCGGCAGCCAGGGCAACCCGACGACCATGGTGCCGGCCCAGTTCAGCAGGCGCGACGGCTCCGGCCGGCTCTGCTTCCTCCTGAGCGGCAAGACGGCGGCCGGCGCCACGCGCCGCTTCACGCTGCTTTGGGCCGACAAGAAGCCGGGCGACGGTCAACCGCGATTCCTTGCACCGGCCGAGACGTTTTGGGACCCGGCCTCCAAGACGATCAGGGCCGAGACCTATTCGGCCAAGTTCCAGAATGGTGTGCTTGGCGAAGTGACCTCGCTTGGCGCCGGTCGGGTCGGCAAGCCGTTCATCTCGCGGCTTATGCTCTCTTCCGAGGCGACCGGTTGGTCGGACGAGCCGGGAACGGTCGAACGGTTCGAGGTGATCGAGGCCGGGCCGGTGCGAACCGTGATTGTCGTACACAAGACGCTCGAGGCGGGCGTCGAGTACCGCAAGACGTACAGCTTCTACCCACGCCGCTTCGATCTGGAGATTTGGGTCAACAAGCCAGGCGGCAGTGTCATCAGCCGCGCGTACTACCTGCGGTCGGGAGAGTACGTGGACGACAAGGGCAATCGGGCGACGGTTGACGGCCGGGGCGCCGGCGAGAACATCATCGGTCACAACGACCGGCCGCAATGGTACGCCGTCTACACGAAGGACTGGGCCCACTCGTGTATCGCGCTGTCGCGGTTCGGCAACCTGACCTACTGGGACTCCTCCGGCCAGATGGGCGGCATCGGATTCTCCGGCGGCCCGGCCACCGATGCCCGAATGAGCTACGTCGTCCGCCCCGGCGCCGCCGACGCCGCCTTCGCCCGCACAGACCACGCCCGCCTGAGCACCCCACCGACGGTCCGGGTGGAGTAAGGCAAGTTCTTGGGGTCAGGCCTTGAATAGTGAATAAGGGCCTTGACGGCG
>CAZDHN010000918.1:0-1931 GCA_964505115.1 uncultured Planctomycetaceae bacterium | reverse complement strand
GCATATGTGCCATAGCCAAACGCACTGGCGTTACTGGCAGCGCCAGGAAACTTGCTGCTAGCAACAACTTACGGAAAACTACGCTTCAGCCGGATGAACCACTTTCTTGTCCTTGTATTCGGCCATGGCGGACCGAGGGGCGTGAAGTCGCGGATTATCCGCCAAACTACTTTCGCCGGCTGGCCCAGAGTATGGCGTTGGCCAGGAAGTGGGAGAAGTGGCGCTGGCGAAAATCGGCCGCGCTACCCAGCACGGTTGAGAAGACGCGGCCGCCGCGGTGTAGCCGGGTCCAGGCGACCGGCGCGAGGAGGCCGGCGCTGCCGGTCAACAGCACTTCGGTGTCGGAAACAAGCCGGGGCGGCTTGGACAAACTGCCGAAGCCGAGCGAAGGCGGCCCGTCGGCCAGGATGGGATGATGGCGGTGGACGACGTGTATTGTGGTTGGGCTACCGGCCGGGGAATCCGTGCTGTAGTCGGCGCCCAAGACATCAAGATCGAAGGCCGGCCAGGCGGGCAGCGGTCGACCGACGGATCGGGCGACAACAATCGGCCGGCCGCGACGGCAGTGCGATTGGATACGGCTCAGAGCCACGCCGGAAACCCAATCCGCTCGACCAATCAGAAGAAGACAATCGCACTCGTCGAGTTCCTCCAATTCCGAGCACTCTTGGTCGGGCCGGCGGTACTCCAGACCGAGATCAGTCGGGAGGAAGCGTTCCGGAGTCGTCGGTGGGTCGGACGGATCGAATGCCGACGAGCCCGTGACCAGGCATACCCGCAATATCGATTGGGCGTCACGGGGAGATTCCCAATCGCCGGCCGGTTCGTGCTCCTCGACATCCGAGATGGCCAGCGAGACGCCGAGCCTTGTGTGGGCCGCGTGTGCGATGAATCGGCGCTGTGATTTGTCTGATTCTGACATTGGTCGTGCAAGGGGCAAATGGAACGTCTCTTGGTCAACGGCTCGTTATTATGCCAATCCGGCGACCGCCTGTCTACAATCCGACCGGGCGACGCGCACGACAATTCCGAATGATCCGGCCCAGCGGGTCGGAACGCAACGGTCGGGCAAAGAACAAGGGGAGAGGCTCGGCCAAAAACCAGTTTCCGCAGGGTGCCACTGCTGGCTTGTCCAGCAGTGCAGACCCAGTCGGCACCGCAAAGCACTGCTGGGCAAGCCAGCAGTGGCACCCAACAACCAACCGTCGAACAGGATGTGACATACCGCTACTGAAACTCCGACCCGCGGGGTGATCGCCCGGTGGGCAGCAGCCGACTGCCCACCGGGAGATTCACGTTCGCCTACACAAACTTGGTGATGCCCGGGATGGGAATGGCGTAGTTGCCGTCCGACTCCGGCTTGATGGGCGGTTCGACGTCGAAACCGTAGCGAGGCAACTCGAACGAGAGTTGCGAGGTCATCGCCTTCTCCCAGGTGATCCGCTGACCCGTGTTGCAGACCATTTGGGCCAGGATGGCCAACATGCTGCTACCGACCATGTAGGTGCCGCAGTTGATCGGCTTACCGGCACGGATCGAATCGAACAGCGCCTTCTGTTCCATGTCGGTCATGCTTTTCTTCGGTCCATCGTAACGCCACTCGTTCGCGCCGTTGATCCGTCCCCGCGTCAGGCTGGCGCTGCCCTTGGTGCCGAAGATTTCGTCGGTCGTTTCCCGCCAGGTGCCGAGCTGGTTGCGGCAGAGGCCGTACATGCGGACGCCGTTTTCATACTCGAAGACGACCGCCTGATGGTCGAAGATGTCGCCGAACGGTCCGCCGAAGCAGGCTGCCCGACCGCCCATCCCCCAGGCGTCGACCGGCGGCTTGTCATGCATAAGCCAGGCGCCCTTGTCGATGCTGTGGATTAGCTGCTGGTGGCACTGGTCGCCGGCCAGCCAGTTCATGTGATACCAGTTGCGGAACTGCCACT
>CAZDHN010000917.1:0-1932 GCA_964505115.1 uncultured Planctomycetaceae bacterium | reverse complement strand
ACTTGCACGGCGCCCGGATCGGACATTTCGGCCACGTACTGGAGTCGATGCTCGACATGCACAGCGATCCGACCGCCTTGACGGCGGCCTTCGGCTGCCACCTCGTGCAGACCGAGCACGACGATCTGCTGCGGCTGGAGCGGACCGTTAGCGAAGCCGAGATCGAGGCCAAGCGTCAGCAGGTTCTCGATATGTTCGACACACCCGACCCCAAGTCGGACCCGATCACTCGCAAGCTGACCGACGAGGACCTGCACGTCGCCGCCCGAGTTGCCGTGGCCTTGGACAAGTTCGTGGAAGAGAAGCAGTTGGACGGGCTGGCCTACTACTACGAGGCGGAAGAGGGAAGCGACGCCCGCCGGCTGGTGAGCAACCTGATCGTGGGCAATTCGCTTTTGACGGCGGCCGGTTTCCCGATGTGCGGCGAGTCGGACCTCAAGACCTGCATCGCCATGCTGATTATGGACCGGCTCGACATCGGCGGCAGCTTCGCCGAGTTTCATCCGATCGATTTCCGCGAGGGGTTCGTGCTGGTCGGCCACGACGGGCCGCACCACGTCAACATCGCCGACGGCAAGCCGGTGCTTCGCAGCCTGATGAAGTATCACGGCAAGCCGGGCTCGGGCGCCAGCGTCGAGTTCAAGATCAAAGAGGGGCCGATCACGATGCTCAGCATCAGCTCGACGCACGAAGGCCGCTTCAAGTTCGTGCTGGCCGAGGGCCTATCGGGCGCGGGACCGGTACCGCCGACGGGAAACACCAACACGCGGGGATTCTTCAAGCCCGACGTCCGCACGTTCCTCAAGCGTTGGGTGGCGGAAGGACCCACGCACCATTTTGCCTTGGGTGTCGGGCATCAGGCCGCGACAATTTCCAAGATTGCCGATATTCTGGGTATTGAAAGCGTGATCGTAACGTAGGGCGGCCGACACGGACATACAATGTCAATTCCCGTCGAAGACTATTTCCGATATCTGCCGGTCAGTCGCCGGACTATCCAGTGGGGGCTGTACGTGACCGGCGCCGGCCACTCGGTTGTGGCGCCAAAAGGTCCCTCGCCACAATCGGAGCATCCCGAGCTGTACCAGTTCACCTGGAAGAAGGGTCGCGTGCTGCCCGAGTTCCAGGTGATTTACCTGACGCGGGGCGAGGGTGTTTTCGAGTCGGCCCCGACCGGCAGGAGAGAAATCCGTGCCGGCGACGTGGTTTTGCTCTTTCCCGGCGTCTGGCACCGCTATCGACCCGGCAGCGCGACCGGCTGGGAGACCTGCTGGGTCAGTGCGAACGGCAGCGATCTACACGAGCTGGTCGAGCAGCGTTTCCTCTCGCCCGAGGAGCCGATCATCCAGATCGGTTCGGACGACGCCGTGCTGGCGATCTACTCGCGGATACTCGATCGTGTCCGCGCCGAGCCGATGGACAACCCGCTCCTGCTGGCCGCCGACGCCATGGAGCTTCTGGCCAGAATTTCGGCCCCGGATCTCTCCGAGCCAGCCGAGCCGGCCACCGAAGTGTTCGCCGCCGCCGTGGACGACCGGATGGTGGCCGAGGCGGTCCGCTTCATCTGGAACCACAGTCATCGCGAGTTGACGGTTGGCGACGTGGTCAACGAGTTGCCGCTAACGCGGCGCTCGCTGGAGCGGCGTTTTCATCGCGCCCTGGGCCGTACCATCCTCGAAGAAATCACCCGCTGCCGCGTGGAACGGGTCAAGCGCTTGCTGGAAGAGACCGAGATGCCGATCAAGCAGGTGGCCGCCACGGCCGGCTTCTCCAGCGCCCAGCGGTTGACCAAGGTCTTCCACCGGCTGGAAGACCTCTCGCCGGCCGCCTACCGGCGCAAGCATCGCGAGGGGTAAACAATTGGTAAAGAGTTCCCACGGAATCAAGGAGAATCGACCATGAGCATCTTCAACCGTCGCGAGTTTTTGTATC
>CAZDHN010000916.1:0-1933 GCA_964505115.1 uncultured Planctomycetaceae bacterium | reverse complement strand
CGACGGCCAGAACCTCCACACGCTTTCCTTCCACGACACGAACGAGTGGTTCCCCACCGTATCCAACTCGGGCCACGTTATGTACGCCCGATGGGATTACATCGACCGCGACGCGGTAACGCATCAGAACCTTTGGGCCTCGCGGCCCGACGGCAGCAACCCGATCGCCATCTGGGGTAACGGCACGCCCAGCCCGCATTGCACCTTCCAGATGCAGCCGATCCCCGGCAGCGGCAAGATCATCTTCGCGGCTTCGGCGCACCATTCGGTGGCGGGCGGATCGATCGCGATCGTCGACCCGACCGTCAACAACAACGGCCAGGAGGCGATCACGCGGATTACGCCCGAGATTCCGTTCCCCGAAGCCGAAGGCCGCAAGATCAACGAGTATTACGCGGCGCCTTGGCCGCTCTCGGAGAAATACTATCTGGTTGCCTACAGCCCGATGCCCTTGGTTTGGGAGCCGGGTGCCAACTTCCGCAACGCCTTGGGGCTCTACACGCTCGACGTTTTCAACAACCGGGAGCTGCTCTATCGCGACCCGGATATCGGCACGACCAACCCCTGCCCCTTGCGATCGCGGCCCGTCCCGCCGGTGCTGGAAAGCCAGTTGCCCAAGAAATCCAAGCGGACGCGACCGACCGGCGAGATGATGCTGACCGACGTCTACCAAGGGCTGGGCGACGTGCCGCGCGGCACGATCAAGCAGCTTCGCGTCATCCAAATCTTTCCCAAAACAACCAACGTGGCCAACTCGCCGCCGATCGGCGCGGCTCGGGAGGAGAACGCCCGGGCGATACTCGGCACCGTGCCGGTGGAGGCGGACGGCTCGGCCCGATTCATCGTGCCGGCCCAAAAGCTGATCCTCTTCCAGGCGTTGGACGCGGACGGTTGTGCCTACCAGACGATGAACTCGGCCACCTACTTGCAGCCGGGCGAGAAGGTGTCGTGCGTTGGCTGTCACGAGAACCGAATGACTGCGCCCGTTGCCAAGGACTCCATTGCGCTGCATCGGCCCGCCTCGCCGATCGAGCCGGGTGAGTTGGGCGGCCGGCCGTTTTCGTACGTCGAGGCCGTTCAGCCGGTGCTCGACCGGCACTGCGTGGAGTGCCACGGCGGCGAGAAGACCGAAGGCAAGATCGACCTGACCGGCACGCCGCACGAAGGTTTCAGCCGCTCGTACGTCTCACTTACGGGCGACGTAAACTTCTGGGGCGCCGGGACCAACCCCGAGAACGCCGCCAAGGCCCTGGTCCCCCGCTTCGGCGGCCGGCAGACGATCCAAGTCACTCCGCCCGGCGGCATGTACGGCTCGCGTGGCAGCCGGTTGATGAAGCTCCTGCGCAAGGGCCACTACGACGCCAGCCTAAGCGACGCCGAATACCGCCGCCTGGCCGCCTGGATCGACTGCAACGCCACCTTCTACGGCGTCTACAGCCTCGAAGACCAAGCCCGCCAACTCCGCGGCGAACAACTCCCCATGCCGGAGATACAGTAGCCCAACCCGTCGCTGGATTCGCGCGTGAGCCGCCGGGTTCACGAGTTTAGTCATAAACGGTGCGGCTGTCCAAGACAGCTTAATCCTACCCGTGCGGGTCCGTGCCTGTACGGAAGTCGTTCCTCGAACTCGACCGAGTTCCGGGGACCGAGTTCCGGGGACAGTATACATAACTCTTAGAAACCCGGCCCGAAAAACTCGGATGAAATAATTAAGTATACTGTCCCCGGAACTCCCCCCAAAATCCTCGCCCTCCATCGCACAAGGTACGCACTTGTGGGATGAGCCGAAAATTACAACCATCGAGGCACCCATTTTCCGGCCGGAAAAATATCCAGAAAACTCGCCCCAGCCACGAACTGAGCAACTTGGGCTAACCCTGGGCTCCCGAAAATGAGGAGTAATGTGGTGTTCATTTTGGTCCGGTTTTATTCC
>CAZDHN010000915.1:0-1943 GCA_964505115.1 uncultured Planctomycetaceae bacterium | reverse complement strand
GGGACTCTTGCCCAATCAGCCTCGTCCGAGCAGCGGCGTCGGGCGGCGGTGCGAGTTCTCTGTCTCGATTCAACCCGGCCCTTGAACGGCTGGGAACGGACCGAGCTTGACGAGGGCTCGGCGGCCGAGCGGATAGTCGTGTTAACCAAGACCGACTTGCCCCGGCATACCGACTGCACGCGGCACGTTCTGGAAACCAGCAGCGTCAGCGGCCGGGGGATCGAGTCGCTTCGCACCCGGCTTCGCGACGCGGTGCTGGCCGCCGGCGCTTCGCACCTGGACGTGGTGGCCGGCACGGCCGCCCGATGCCGCGAGTCGCTCCGCCTGGCCGCCGATTGCCTGGGTCGGGCCCGTCGCCTCGTCCAAACCGCCAGCGGCGAAGAACTGGTCGCGGCCGAGGTTCGTTCCGCTCTGAACGAACTTGGCAAGGTGGTCGGCACCATCTACAGCGACGACATCCTCGACCGCGTCTTCAGCCGCTTCTGCATCGGCAAGTAACGAATTATTGAACCGGTTAGCCGGAGCGTTCGACGCCGAAGGGGAGCTTCATTTGGGGGTCTTTTTCCGAGTCGGGATTCAGCTCCTTGAAGAGCAGGCTGGGCTGGATGTCGTTGTTGTGCTGGTACTTGTCGCTGTCGTATTCCCTAAACGGGCCGCGGATGTCGTGGTAGAAAATCTGGCAGATGGGTACGCCCGGATAAATCCGCACCGGCTGAATGGCGAACATCTCCAGCGTCCAGTAGCCGCAGAAGCCCACGTCGCCGAATCCGGCCGTCACGTGTACGAACAGGCCCAGCCGGCCGACCGATGAACGGCCTTCGATCATGGGCACCAGGTTGTGCGTTTCGGTCCGCTCGACGGTCCGTCCCAGGTAGAGTTGGTTCGGCCGGAGCACCAGGCCCTCGGGCGGAAGCGGCACGCGGCGGACCAGATTGGCCTTCCGCATGTCCAGCACCACCTCCTCGTAGACCATCAACTCGTCGTGGAGCGAAAGGTTGTAACTGTTTGGGTTGAGGTTCGATTCGTCGAACGGGTCGATGACGATGTTCTCACCCAACTCGGCCTTGATCTGGTAACCGGAAAGAACCATTGTAGTTGATAGTGGTTAGTTGATAGTTAAAGATCACTGCTCACTGCTCATAGCTCATTGCTCATAGCTCATAGCTCATTCCAGGCCGATGCGTGGGCAGAGGTTGGCCAGGGGGCAGTCGTCGCAATTGGGGCGGCGGGCCGTGCAGAACTCCCGGCCGAGCCGAATCATGCGGTGACTGAAGACCACCCATTCTTTCTCGGGAAGCTGCTCGATCAGGTCCCGCTCGACTTTCTCCGGGCTTTTCCGGTCGGAGAGCCCCAATCGCCGGCTGATTCGCCCCACGTGCGTGTCGACCACCACGCCGGACGCCATGCCGAAGGCGGTCCCCAGCACCACGTTGGCCGTTTTTCTGCCGATGCCGGGAAGCTCGACCAGAGCGTCCATGTCGTCGGGCACGCGGCCCTCGAATCGCTTCGCAAGAATCCGGCAGCAGCTTCGAATGCTTTTTGCCTTGTTGCGAAAGAAGCCCGTGCTCTTAATGTCCCGTTCCAATTCGGCCTGCCGTGCCCCGGCGTAGTCGGCCGCCGAGCGGTACTTCTCGAAGAGGTCCCTGGTGACCAGATTCACCCGCTGGTCGGTACACTGTGCCGAGAGAATGGTAGCCACCAGTAGTTCCAGGGGGCTGGAAAAATCGAGCGAGCAAGCGGCGTCGGGAAACTGTCGGCGCAAGCGAACCACCACTTTGGCCGCATGACGCTTGGCCTTCTCGGTGACAGCTATACTAGTGCTTGGCATCCTGGCGCCTGGGCAAAGCAAGTAGACAAGGGTAATCCGTCCGATCCCATAAGTCGGATTCTCGACTGGCGGGCAGGTTCTGTCAAGTATTAGGGAAAGGGATTAGGGATTGGGG
>CAZDHN010000914.1:0-1949 GCA_964505115.1 uncultured Planctomycetaceae bacterium | reverse complement strand
GCCATAAGCTCCACCTTGAAGCCGGGCTTGGGGATCAGCGAGTTGGTCGCTCCCTCGGGCGATCGGGCGGGTGGCTCGATGTCGCTGTCGAGCAACTCGGTGTAGCTACGCGTGTCGATCTGGTTCGGATACTTGCCGGCCGTGTCTTCGTTCTGAATGTACATATGCCGATAATTGAACCACGCGCCGTTGTTGCTGCCGTCGGCGCGAACGATCATCGGGATCTCGCCAGCCGCGCCACGCTCGCCGGCCGAAATCCGACGCGACCAGCCCTTGGCCATCGAGATGAAGATATCCAGCGACCAACGCCGACCGTCGGAGAATATGACGTCCAGATGGCCGTCCTCGTCAATATCCACCAACCGCAGGCCCGCCTCGCGACCCTGGGCGTCGACAACCGCGACGCCGGCCGGCAGCGAGAACGGCAGTCGGGCCCAGGCGTGCTTCTCGGCCGACCAGCCGAACACGGCCTGCTGACGCGGGTTGCCCACTATCAATTCGCAAATACCGTCGAGGTCCAGGTCGCGGAACCGCACGCCCTGGTCGCGTCCGGCGGCGCTGGTCCAGACCGGCCCATTGACATCCAAGCCGGCAAGCCCCTTGGGGTCCGCCACCCAACGGGTTCCGTCGAAGTGCCAGAAGCCGGCCGTCTTCTCGCTCCGCACCAGCACGCTGGCGCAACCGTTCTTTTGTAGTATGCCGAAGCGCACGCCCGTTTCGGTCGTATTACCCTTGCCGTCAGCGGCGACAATGGGGACCGGGAACTCGGTAACGGTCCACTTGCCCGTCTTGGGCGACCAGAGGCGAGTCTGTTTGACGTTCTGGTTGCCGATGACGACGTCCATGTAGCCATCGGCGTTTACGTCGAGCACGCGGACGCCGTTGTCTTGCCCGGTTTCAGTTCGTAGCGGATGTCCGCCAAGAAAATTCTTGGTCAGCCGCTCGTTGACCTCCCGCAGGTTGAGGAACTTGAGCTTGCGGCCGTACTTACCCACCGCCTGCTCGATCATGTCGAGCACCTGGTCGTTGCGAATCCAACTGCCCGCGTGGAAGGTGAGTGTATAGGCGCCCTGCTTGAGCATCGTGGCGTCGATGGCCGCCTTCATGTCGCGGACCAGCATCGGGTTGTGGGGCTTCTTGTTGTAGAGGTTGAAGCCCTGCCAGTCGTCGGGCGAGGCGGAGGGCATCTCCCAGCAGAGTCGGGCAATAACGAACGGATAGGGGTAGTTCTCCACGTAGTTCACGAAGTTGCGGTCGGTCGGAACGTACTTCGAGAAGCGGGGGCGGCCCTCTTCATCGGTAAGCAGCCCGCGCGGAAGCGCCGGGTCGTCGGGCGTGAATACCATGAAGACCGACGAATCGATCCGCAGGAAATTGCCTTCCGGAGTTGTCTTGTTGAATATCTCCGTGAAGAAGCGAGGGCTCATCGAGTTCATCGAATCGCAACAGGGCATCCGAAACGCGACCGGGTGGTGGTTTGGCACCTTCGAGAGCAGATCGATCGCTACGTCGTATGTTGCCTTGGCCTTTTCCAGCGAGTTGCCCGCCAGGCATGGGCAGGGATGGTCGCGCGTATGTGCCTCGACGTTTACCGACTCGGCCAGCCAGCGCTGCAAATGCGGCTCGGTCGGAACGACTTCGCAGGTCATGATACTGACCGGCCCTCGGCCGTCGATCTTCTTCAGCCGTTCGATGATTGGCCGGAGGAAGGTCTCGAAACGCGGGACGCTGGCCGCTCGCAGGTCGTCGATTGCGAATACAACGACGCCCTCCACGCCCTCCTCGCCAACCCACTGCGGAGTAACCAGCTTCGCTCTGTCGAGCCCCACGTAATACGGATCGCAGTCGGCATCGAGATAGCTCAAGCGGTTTCCGTCGCCAGCAAACGCGGAGACGGCAAACGCGAGCAGGAGGACGAAACAGATGACTGGCCGTATCGATCGCATGGG
>CAZDHN010000913.1:0-1950 GCA_964505115.1 uncultured Planctomycetaceae bacterium | reverse complement strand
GGGCTGCGCCCTGGGCTATGATAGCGCGGCCCGTTGGGCCTGAAGCCGAGGAACAGAATCCGGACCAAAATGAACACCACATTACTCCTCATTTTCGGGAGCCCACCCTAACCCTCTTCCAAAGGGAGAGGGGACCGTTTTGCGACTTTGCATTTCCCCTGGGGGTTCCGCCGGGGAACCGGGCTTCGCCCTCGATCATTGACTATCCAAGGGTCAATAAAGCCCCTGAAGAACCGATTCTGTCGACTGGATGGCTGGCGCTGCCGGAACGCTTGATCTGTCTGTCATTCAACACTCACCCATTTGACCTGGGGCAAAAAATAACCTAGGTATAATGAGGGCCAGTGCATTTCGTTTGCGTGGCCTTTCTACAAACCGAAACGGCAAACCGATCGCGAGGTCGGGGCGCAAAGCCATGGGGCTCCGCAAGGAGCTTGCCAGGCTGCCGAAGTTTGCAACCTTTTTTGGGAGGTTGTTCGTCGGCTTGCGTCTCGTCACTCGCATTCTTTCTTGGTGCCCCATCCAAGTGGTGCGATTCGCTTGACGCGCCCCCGTTTTGGACCAACATTTCTACATACTCGGCAATATGCATCTGGCCGGAGAGAGTGGGCTGTGCGCGCGTTGGCGTATCCTCGCCCGACTCCCCGGGGCCGATCCTGTCCTGTGTCGAATTGGAGACAGACCGTGAATAGTGTATCCCCAACCGGGAAACGGCATCCGCGCCGGGCAGTCACCTTGGTGCTGGCCGCCGTCATGATGATTCTAATGCTGGCGATGGTCGCCTTTGCGGTTGATATCGGCTATGTCACGCTCACGCGAACGCAACTCCAGGTCGCCGCCGACTCGGCCGCCATGTCGGCTGCCGCGCACATGGGACTCGGCACGGATAAGGTGCTTGAGGTCGCAAGCGAATATGCCGGATATCACACGGCCGGTGGCGAGAAAACCGAACTCGCGGAAGAAGATGTCGAACTGGGTGTCTGGGACGCCAACACGCGGACGTTCACGCCTAGTGCTTCGGGCGACATCGGCAATGCCGTGCGAGTTACCGCGCGGCGAGATGCCTCGACCAACGGCGAATCGCCCCTCTTCTTCGGCAGAATCCTCGGCCAAAACTCGTTCGGGATGAACGCATCCGCCGTGGCCATGGCCAACCCACGCGATATCTGCTTCGTGGTCGACCAGTCGGGCTCCATGAACGACGATACCGAGCCCTGCTGGGCAACCGGCGAAATAAACAAGTCCTTCACTCCCGACGGATATCCAACCGTCGGCAACGACCTGATGCAGGAGTTGTACAACGACTTCGGATTCGGCAGTTACCCGGGCACGATATCCCACGTGGGTCAACTGGCCGGCGTGCCAGCAGACAAGTGGGCGTACGCCTCCTTGACCGATAACGGCGGGCCCCTGAACAGTAACTCGGTTCCCGCCAAGTACCGCATCCTCAACTCCGACAGCGAGGCGACGCGGAAGCAGAAAGGCTATTCGTACCTGATCGACGTCGAAATCGCCGCTGCCATGCCGAATGTCGTGCCTGCCGCCGATAGCAGCTCCAACTACGATTACTGGGAGAAGTACCTCGACTACATCATCCAGTCCGTCACGGTTACCCCCCCAAAGCCGCCGAGTACGCCAAAGCCGCCGAGCACGCCGAGCACGCCGAGCACGCCGAGCACGCCGAGCACGCCGAGCACGCCAAAGCCGCCACCGGCCCCGAAACCTCCGACCGGCTGGATTCAACCCGGTTACAACAGCCCCTGGTACGCCGCCTGGACGGCCGACCCGCGACACCAAGTTGCACTGACGCCGGCAAGTCAAGCCAACCGTATTGAACTGGCGATGGCCCCGGGCGTACTGGACGGCATGCTTTTATTCCACTTGCTTCCTGCCGCTCGTGGCGGCAGAGGTGGCGGTGGTGGTGGCGGTGGCGGCGGTGGCGGTGGTGGC
>CAZDHN010000912.1:0-1950 GCA_964505115.1 uncultured Planctomycetaceae bacterium | reverse complement strand
ATGATAGCGCGGCCCGTTGGGCCTTCTCTCAACTCACGGCAATGGAACAAAAACCGCATCCTTCCAACGAAACAATTGAGTGCCTTAAGCCCATATTCTTGGCAGTCCAGGTTGTGACGCTACGGGGCCGGGTGTTCTTCGTCCTTGTGTAGTTTGTACTCGAAACTGTCGCACAGCGCGATCCAACTGGCCTCGATGATGTTCTCGCTTACGCCGACGGTGCCCCAAACGTCGTCCTCGTCCTGGCTTTCGATGACCACGCGGACACCGGCCGCCGTGGCTGCCTCGGAGTTTATTACCCGCACTTTATAGTCGACCAGATGCAGTTTTTCCAGTGCGGGAAACGAACCGTTCAGCGCCTTTCGCATGGCGGCGTCCAATGCGTTGACCGGGCCGTCGCCCTCGGCCACCTCGTGCCGGATCGTGTCGCCCACGCGGATCTTAACCGTCGCTTCGGTGATGACCGCCCCGTCGGTGCCGGTGCTTACGCTCACGTGGTATGCCAGCCGTTGGAAATGTTCGCGAAATTCGCCGCTACACCTGCGAACCAGCAGATCGAAGGAACCCTCGGCCGCCTCGAACTGGTAGCCGGCACTCTCCATGGAAACCACCTTGGCGAGGATCTCGTCCATCAGTTCGCCCCGGGGTGGGATCGAGAGTCGGGAAGTTAGCGCCTTGATGTTGGCGCGCCCCGACAACTCGCTCAGCAACACCCGCCGCTCGTTGCCAACCAGTTCCGGGTCGATGTGCTCGTAGGCGGCCGTGTTTCGGGCGATCCCGCTAACGTGCATTCCGCCCTTGTGCGCGAACGCACTCTTGCCCACGAACGGCTGATGCGTGCGGAAGTTCGTGTTGACCATCTCGTAGACGAAGCGCGACAGTTCGGTCAGATGTACCGCTTGCCCGCCCCCAAGCACCTCGTACCCCTCCATTTTCAGTGTCAGATTGGCCACGACCGAGATCAGATCGGCGTTCCCCGATCGCTCGCCGAACCCGTTGATGGTGCCCTGCACCTGAACGGCCCCGGCGACAACACCGGCCAGCGTGTTGGCCACCGCCAGGTCGCAATCGTTGTGGCAGTGGACCCCGACCGGCACCGGCAACGCTTTGGCGGCCTCGGCGGTTATCCGGGCGATGTCCTCGGGCATGGAGCCGCCGTTGGTGTCGCAGAGGACGATCATTGTGGCGCCGGCTTCGGCGGCGGTTTGGGCTGCTTGCAGGGCATATTCGGGCTGGTGTTTCCAGCCGTCGAAGAGATGCTCGGCGTCGAAGATAACTTCCCGGCCGGCCTCGACCAGCAGGGCAACGCTCTCGGCGATCATGTCGAGGTTCTCTTGCGGGTCGATCCGCAAGACCTCGGTCACCTGGAACGCCGATGACTTGCCGACCAGCGTAATCGTGGGAGCACCGCACTCCAGCAGTGCCTTGAGCCCAAGATCCTTGGCCGCCTTGACGCCCTTGCGTCGCGTCATGCCGAAGGCGGCGACCTTGATCCGCTGGAGGTCGAGTTCGCCGACTCGCTGGAAGTACTGGAAATCCTTCTCGTTCGAGCCCGGGTAGCCGCCCTCGATGTAATCGAACCCCAAGGCGTCGAGGCGTTCGGTCAGCAGCAGCTTATCCTGGAGCGAGAAGCTGATCCCCTCGGCCTGGGCTCCGTCTCGCAGCGTGGTATCGTAAGTTTGAATGCTTCGCATGGCAGTGGGTAGTGGGTAGTTGATAGTTGATAGTTGATAGTTGGTAGTGGGTAGTGGGTAGTTGGTAGTGGGTAGTGGGTAGTGGGTAGTGGGTAGTTGGTAGTGGGTTATGTGCGAAGCCGCAAGCAGCCAACCTTCCGACTTCCGACCTAAAAAAAAGGTTCATCCGGCTGAAGCGTAGTTTTCCGTAAGTTGTTGCTGGCAGCAAGTTTCCTGGCGCTGCCAGTAACGCCAGTGCGTTTGGCTATGGCAAAGA
>CAZDHN010000911.1:0-1954 GCA_964505115.1 uncultured Planctomycetaceae bacterium | reverse complement strand
TCGGGCAACCTTCGCTTTGGTGGGCTAACAACTGTGATTTGCGGCACTAGCGTCACGATTGCGAGCTTCTCAACATATCCGTGTTATCCGTGAAATCCGTGGTTTGCTTCATTCGGCTGAACGGATACGAATCTTGTTAATCCTGTAAATCCTGTCCACTGTTGATCGGCTCAATCCTACCTCACTCAGCAGAATGGTCATCAACCCTGCTTGCTCTATCCGTGTTTCATCCGTGGCTCGGTTTCATCGTACCGGAAGGCCGTGAACAGTTACGAAAGAGTGAAGATAATGCGAAAAAACGCCGTGGATTTGTCCCGCTGGTTCCTCGCAACCTCGCTGGCGATTGTAACATCAGGACTGCTTCTCGGAGCTTCGCCCATCGTTGCCGCCGAGAGCCCCACGCCGATGGCAAGGTTGCTGATCGGGGCGGCTACGGCCGACATCACGCCCGAGCCCCCAGTGGTGCTAGCGGGCATGCAGATTGCCCACAAGATTCAAAGCCGTTGCAAGGCCAGTGTTCTCGCCTTGGAGTCGCGCCAGGGCGATCGAGTAATCGACCAGGCGATCATGGTCTCCTGCGATTTGTGCATCTTGCCCGGCATCCAGGACGGGTTCCGCAAGCACCTGGCCGATCGGCTGCCCGGGTTCGACATCAACAAGCTCTTCCTGGCCGCCACCCATACGCATTCGGCCATGATGGTGTTCAAGAACCAATACGACGAGAAGGACTACGGCGACGCCATGCAGCCGGACCGGTACGTGCCGTTTCTGTACGAGCGAATGGCCGAGGCGGTCGTGAAGGCCTGGCAGAGCCGGGCGGTGGGTGGAGTCGCCTGGGGACTGGGGCACGCCGTGGTGGGCTGCAACCGCCGCGTTGTGTACAGCGACGGTCGCGGCAGAATGTACGGCAATACCGCCGACCCGAAGTTCCGCCAAATCGAGGGCTACGAAGACCACTCGGTCGACATCCTCTGCTTCTACGACGATAAGAAACAACTCAAGGCGACGGCCATCACCTTGGCCTGCCCGGCCCAATCGGTCAGCGGCGCCCCGGTCAGCGCCGATTTCTGGCACGACGTGCGCCAACTGCTTCAAGAGCGACATGGCAGTGAATTGTGCGTGCTTGGATTCTGTGCGCCGGCAGGCGATCAGTCGCCCAGCCGGATGTATCGCAAGAAGAGCGAAGTACGCATGGATCGGCTTCGTGGGCTTACGAAAACCCAGGAACTGGGCCGCCGGATCGCCGATGCGTTTGACGACGTCGCCGGCGTGATCGCCAAGGACATCCGCACCGACGTGCCGCTAGTCCATCGGGTTCGGCACGTCGATCTGCCGGCGCGGATCGTCACGGAGGCCGAGTGTGCAATCGCGAAAAAGGCATGCGACGCCATGGATGCCAAGAAGGCGAAGGGCCAGGCGGGTCGACAACGTTGGTACTGGCGCGTATATCATGGAATGGTGGTGGATCGCTACCATGCCCAACAGAAAGGCGAGCGGCTAGTCTATCCGATCGAAATGCACGTGCTTCGGCTGGGAGATGTTGCGATTGCCACCAATCCATTCGAGTTGTATCTCGACTACGGTGTGCGGATCAAGGCCCGTAGCGCGGCCGGTCAAACGGTCTTGATCCAGTTGGCGAGCGCCCCGTCGTGTTACGCCGGATACGTGCCGACGCCGCGCGCGGTTAAGGCCGGCGGCTACAGTGCGGAGGTCTTGGTCAACATGGTCGGCCCCAAGGGCGCCCGGATATTGGTCGACCGGACGGTCGAGACGATCGACGAACTCTGGACCGCGCCGGCAAAGACGGAAAGGTAGAACAGGCGATAAGTCTGGCGTGCTTGATATTGTGACAGGCGTCAGCGGCCGTCGGTATCGTCGCCAGGGGCTTCCCGCGATAAAGCGGCAGCCTCCGCCTCTTGCACCTGTTGCTCGAGTTCGCGTTCTTGCTCGGCGC
>CAZDHN010000910.1:0-1969 GCA_964505115.1 uncultured Planctomycetaceae bacterium | reverse complement strand
CATCCTGTACTCCGTGCCATCGGCCGTGGCCGTCACCGAGCCGGTGCCGTCGAACCGGGCGGCGATACCCAGCGCGGGCCAGGCGCTGGGTTGGCCGAGCGTGACCCCGCCTGTGTAGACGCCGTTGTTCTTGTTCCTGGAGAGGTCGACGGCCGGCTGCGTGGGGTCGGTCTCGTCCAGGCGCCAGTAGCCGATCGGCCGGTCGGCCAACACGGCCTCGGCGTAGCTGCCCGACTTGGGTGGTGGGCCGATGGGGGCCAATCGCGCGAATGCCTGGCCGCTGAAGGCGATTGTGCCGGCCTCTTCCCAGCCGGGGTAGAATCGGGCGGCCTGGTTGGCGCCCAACCGCAATGGCTTCCGCCCTTGCTGTCCGGCCAAGACCAATTCCGCTTGGACCCGACCGGCGAAGACGTGTACCTCGCTCTGGCCGCCCGGGTCGACGCGGAGGCCGAACTCGGTGCCCAGGTCGGTGATTGTGACGGTGGGCGTGGTTACCTGGAAGCCGACCGCTTGGGGCGGTACGCGCGCCCTGAGTTGACCGAGGTCCATCGAGAGACCGTCGGCCGAGGTCAGGCCGAGCGTGGCCGGGCCTTCCACGACAACCCTGGCGCCGCGATCGAAGGTTATTTCGATCAACCCCGAGGCCAGTTCGAGTTTGCGGCCCACCGCCAGATGCGAGCCCGGCGCCGGGCTCGGCTTGCCCTTCGCCCAAATGCAATCCTGCTGGCCGGTGAGCTGGGCGACGTAGACCGGCTGAGCCATCGACTCCCACTGCCGGGCGATGCTGCGATACAGCGGCGCGGCCCAAATCGCCAGCACGGTCAGCAGGCAGCCCATGAAGAGCGCGGCCACCAGGATGGGTATCGTGGTGGGGTTCGACAAGTAGCCGGCCAGCGAACTCCACAACCCGCCCGGCGCCGCGACTGGCGGAACCGGCGGCTGCTTCTGGGACCGCGACCACTGCAACTCGGCGCAAAGGTCGACGTAGTTCAGGTACAGCCGTCGCGCCTCCGGGCTGTCGAGAACCAACTCTTCCAAGCGGGCCAGTTGCCGGGGTTCGATGCGGCCGTCGCGCATGGCCGCCAGCAGTTCGAAAAATTCCGCCTCGATTCGGGGCGCGAGCGTCATGGCGTTTCTCCCTCGGCCATTGACCGGTCGATGCACTGCAGGAGCGACTGGTGAATCCGATTCAACGCCTTGTATACGGCGTCGACCGACCGGCCGACTAGCTTGGCCGTGCCGCGGGTGGTAGCGCCCGGCTGGTAGCGGTGGTCGATCAAGTCGCGGTCGCGAGGGCGAAGTTTGGCAAAACAGTCGGCCAGAGCCTCGAGTCGGGCGTCGAGCGTCGCGGACCGGGCCAGCGCGTCCTGGTGGACGGCCTCGACGAACTGCTGCTGAAGGCCAGCACGTTCTTCTGCCGTTGCTGGCGTAACTGAAGCACCTTGTAGTACGCCACCCGAAATGCCCAAGCGCGGAAATTCGTGCCCGGCTCGTACTCGTCGAACTTCTGCCAGAGCAGGATGCAGGTCTTCTGAAAGACCTCGTCGGCGTCGGCCCAATTGGGCAATAGCGACAGCACGTGCGCATAGATCCGGCGCGTGTTGGCGCTCAACTCACGGACAAACTGCTCGGTTCGCGCGTTTCGGTCCCCGGCCACACCACCCTCTTCAAGCACGATATCAACGACCTCCGACAGCTTTCGATCAACGGTGCTAACCCTCTCTACCACTATATCGACGAAATGGTGGAAAATTGGAGGGTTGTTGGCACGGGAGAACTGCAAAGTCGCGAAATGGGAGGGAAGAGTCGTTTAGCCGGGATTATTCATCACTTGATTGTAAGTGCGAAGCGTAAGCGAGGGCCGCCAAACGAGTTGGGGCCGCTACTCGTCACACGTACAATGCGACAGTCTGCCGTGGCAAATGCCAAGCCAATGCGAGAGAAGCCGTTGAGCGTCCCTCGCTTACGC
>CAZDHN010000909.1:0-1974 GCA_964505115.1 uncultured Planctomycetaceae bacterium | reverse complement strand
CTGCGATTGCCGCTAAGATGTGGGCGTGTTCGAATAGGCGTGAAAGGCGCGCACCAAGAATCCGTACATCTAACCTGGAGAAACTCATGTCATCCAACTCGCAATCGTTTTGTGCCCGATCACTCTTTACGGCGCTCGCTCTCGTTCTGCTGTCGGCCGTTGCGTCACAAGCCGACGAGGCGGGCGAGATCTGGAAGAAGATTTCACCATTCTTTACCCCGCCGGCCGAGTTCGCCAAAGACTTCGGCAAATACAGATCACCGCTGAAATTCTACGACGGCCGGACCGTTACGACGGCCGACCAGTGGAAAGAACGCCGGAAAGAGATCCTCGACCGCTGGCACGAGATGATGGGCCAGTGGCCGCCAATCATCGAGAACCCAAAGATCGAATATCTCACCTCCAAAAAACGCGACAACTTCACGCAGCATCAGATCCAATTCGACTTCGCGCCCGAGCGGCCGGTCAAAGCGTACCTCCTGGTGCCCGAAGGCGACGGCCCCTTCCCGGGCGTGGTGACGGTATATTACGAACCCGAGACGGCGGTCGGACTAAAGGGAGAGAATCGCGATTTTGCCTACCAACTGGCCAAGCGGGGATTCGTTACGCTTTCGGTCGGTCATACCTACTCGCTCTACTATCCGAGCAAGGAGGACGCCAAGATCCAGCCCTTGTCGGCCTTGGCCTACGGCGCGGCCAATGCGTATCACGTGATTACCAGCCTGAAGCAAGTCGACCCGGACCGCGTGGGCATCGTGGGTCACTCGTACGGCGGCAAGTGGGCCATGTTCGCCGCCTGCCTCTACGACAAGTTCGCCTGCTCCGCATGGTCCGACGGTGGAATCGTATTCGATGAAACCCACGCAAGTGTAAACTACTGGACCTCCTGGTATCTCGGGTACGAGAAAGGGAAGTGGAGTGGCTGGGGGAAGGTTGGCGAGAAATATCCACGTACCGGACTGTACAAAAAGCTGATCGCCGAAGGATACGACCTGCACGAACTGCACGCACTGATGGCGCCGCGGCCGTTTCTGGTCTCCGGCGGCGCCGTGGATAGACCGAGGCAATGGAGAGCGCTGAATCACGCCGTTGCCGTCAACAGGCTGCTCGGCCACGAGAATCGAGTTGCCATGACGAACCGCAAGCTCCACTCGCCCAACCCGGAGTCGAACGAACTGATGTATTCATTCCTGGAATACTTCCTCAAGCACGACAAGATCGCCGGCAAAGGCTCGTAAGGCGGCAGGGCCGCCAACCAGACCGGTGCTACCGCACCCGCACCAAGAACCCGCTCCCGTTGGTCGCTAAACTTTGTCAAGAACTTTAGGGCGCGATTCGGGAAAACGGGAGGAATCCGGCCGTTTTTCAACAAGCGGCCGTTGGTGGCTTGCCCGGTGGCCGACGGTCAGGCTATCATGTGCGGTATGGAATCGCTCCAAATGCATGACTGCTTCTTGCTCGTGAAAGGAGAACCGATGAAAGTACTGAAATGCTTCTACCTGCCCCTGATCCTCGCGGCGTGTATTCTTACCTCCGCATCTTCTTCCCTGTCGGCCGCGGCACCGGACGCCCCCGGCTCTCAAAAAGACATCGCCTATGACGACGCTGATCCGGCTCAGAAGCTGGATGTCTATCTGACCAAGTCGGACAAGCCGACGCCGGCGATGGTTTACATTCATGGCGGTGGATGGCGGGCCGGATCGAAAAAGCGAGTGCCGGGCTGGCTTATGAATGGCCTGCGGGAGGGGTGGTTCTCCGTTGTGTCGGTCGAGTACCGCTTCACCGACGTGGCGCCGCATCCGGCCCAGGTGAACGACTGCATGCGGGCGATTCAGTTTGTTCGGCACAACGCGGCGAAGTGGAATATCGATCCGAAGCGAATCGGAGTCACCGGCGGATCGGCCGGCGGGCATCTGTCGTTGTGGGTTGCAGTGCATGACGACGCGGCCGACGCCGACTCGAACGATCCCGTCG
>CAZDHN010000908.1:0-1994 GCA_964505115.1 uncultured Planctomycetaceae bacterium | reverse complement strand
CATCGATCTTCACTAAACTGACGATCGGCGACGGGCTGGTCAGCCAGATTCCCGCCTTCCTGATCTCGCTGGCTGCCGGCTTGTTGGTCACGCGGAGCAGCCGGTCAGTGAACTTGCCGCTCGAATTCCTCAGGCAACTCTTCTCGCGCCCGCAGGCCTTGGCCGTGGCGGGGGGATTCTTGGGGATACTGATCTTCACCAGCCTGCCGAAATTTCCCTTGCTGATGATCGGTGGTGGCTGCATCGGCCTGGCCATATCGCTTAACCGGAAAACCGTTCACACGCGGGAAGCCGCCGACGTCAAGCGTCGGGCGGAAGCGGAGAAGCCGGCCGAGGAACGCATCGAGGACTACCTGGCCGTCGATCCGATGGAGATCGAGGTCGGCGTCGGCCTGATCAAGCTGGCCGATCCGCGGCGGGGCGGCGACCTGCTCGACCGAATCCAGGCCGTGCGCCAGAACGTGGCGGCCGACCTCGGAATCATCCTGCCCAAGGTGCGAATCCGCGACAGCTTCCAGTTGGATCAGAACGAGTACTGCATCAAGATAGCCGGCATGTCGGTATCGCGGGGAGCAGTCTATCCGCAAATGTTCCTGGCGATGGATTCCGGCGCGACCACGGGTCAGGTTCCCGGCCGAACCACGACGGATCCCGCCTTCGGCACGCCGGCGATTTGGATCGAGCCGGGCGTTCGCGACCAGGCGGAGTTGTTCGGATACACGGTGGTCGAGCCGGGAAGCGTGCTGGCCACGCATCTGACCGAGACGGTTCGCCAGTACGCCGACGAACTGCTTACACGCGACGCCAGCAAGCATCTTATCGACGAGTTGCGGGAGACCTCGCCGGCGGTGGTCGACGAGTTGATACCCGGCACAATGAAGTTGCCCGAGGTGCAACAAATCCTGCACTTGTTGCTCCGCGAGCAGGTCCCGCTCCGCCAGTTGGCCGCCATTCTGGAAACGTTGGGCGATTATGCCCCGCGCACCAAGGACCCGATCCTGCTGACCGAATACGTGCGCAACCGGCTGGCGCGAGTTATTTCGACGAAGTATCGCGACCGGGAGAACCGGATGTTCGTGGTCACGCTCGACCCGGCCTTGGAGGACCGGATCAGGGCCGGCTTCGAGCATAACGAGCGTGGGTTGTTTGTCCGCATGTCGCCGCAGGCGGTCGAGGCGACCTGCCGGTTGATCGCGGAGGAGGTCGAAAAACTCGCCGTTGCGAACCATCCGCCCATCCTGCTGGTCAACCCGCAAGTCCGGCCGGCCGTAAAACAGATTACCAGCTCGCATTTGCCCAAGCTAATCGTGCTTAGCTACAACGAAATCACCCGAGACACAACAATCGAATCGGCCGCCATGGTTTCCGACGTCAAATGAGCTATGAGCAGTGAGCAGTGAGCAGTGAGCAGTGAGCAATGAAAACTGAACACTGAAAACTTCCTTTCCTCGGAAAGAGTCATGGATATATACCAAGCAGGGTCTGAAATCGCGAATTTTCCATTGCCGGACAACAAGATGGAAATGCGGTCTTCAAGCGCGCAGCGCATAGAAACCTATCGTGCCGCGAACATGCATGAGGCGTTGAGCATGGTGCGCCGCGAGTTGGGGCCCGAGGCGGCCGTGCTGCACACGCGCGAGATTCGTTTGAGCCGGCTGTTCGGCTGTTTGCCAGGCAAGCGGCAGATTGAGGTTACCGCGTCGGTCGGCGTCAACGTACCCAAGCGGCTGCCGCCCTTGGTTGAGCCGAAACCCGATCCGCTGCCGCTCCCCGCTCGAATGCCGTCGTCGGTTGCCCAGGCACCGCTGAGGCAAATGCCCACTTACAAGCCGCCGGAGCTTTCCGGCCGCCTGCAAGGGCAATTGACCGACCTGCAGGGCATGGTGGAGAAGTTGTGCCACCAGTCGCGCCGCGCCGCGCACCACGACCTGCCCGAATCGCTCTTCCGCCTGTTCACCGATTTGATCGACGCCGACCTGAGCGAAGAGCTGGTG
>CAZDHN010000907.1:0-1995 GCA_964505115.1 uncultured Planctomycetaceae bacterium | reverse complement strand
CTGAATGCGTTATGCTGAAGCATAACCTACGCGTCTGAAGCCCAGTTCCTTATTTGACATCCAACTCACCGGCCTTGTATCGCCGCCAGTAATCGTTGAGCGCCCGGCGCACCTTCCCGCTCAACAGGGCCACGCCCAATATATTGGGAAAGGCCATCGAAAGCATCATCAAATCGGCGAAATTCAAGATATTGCTGGGCGTTACGATCGAGCCGAGGAAGATGAACGCCAGGAAGACGATCTTGTAGACCAGCGATGCCCGATGGCCGAAGAGGTGCGTCGAACAGCGCTCGCCATAGTAGGACCAGGAAATCATCGTCGAATAGGCGAAGAGGAAGACGGCCAAGCAGAGTATCCAGGGGAATACGCTGCTCACGCTACCCAGCGCGGCGGCGGTCAGCGAAGCGCCGTTCTTGGCCTGGACCAAATGGTCGTACTCGGGCATGTCGTACACTTGGGTAATTACGATCACCAGCCCGGTCATCGTGCAAACGACCACCGTGTCGATGAACGGTTCGAGCAGTGCGACGATGCCTTCGCTTATCGGTTCGTCGGTTTTTGCGGCCGCGTGGGCGATAGGCGCCGAGCCGATACCCGCCTCGTTGGAGAAGACGGCCCGCCTGATACCAATGACCATCACGCCCAGAAACCCTCCATAGGCGGCCTCTGGAGTGAAAGCGCCCCGTATAATCAGTTCGAAGGCCGGGAGGATTTTCGTGTAGTTGGCAAACAGGACGCACATGCAGGTGAGCACGTAGACGCCGCACATCAGCGGCACGATCTTCTCGGCCGTGGCGGCGATGCGCCGGATACCGCCGATGATGACCACGCCGACCAGGACCACCAACACCAGACCGTAGATCCAGGGGTAATCGTCCAGCAGGGGCACTTTCTCGCGGATTGGGCCCAGCGACATTCCTACCTGGAAGGCACATCCACAACCGAACGATGCACACATACAGAGAAACGCGAACACGACACCCAGCACGGCGCCCAGCCGGGCCAGCCCAATTTCCTTGAGCCCGTCGCGGAGGTAAAGCATCGGTCCGCCGGTGACGGTGCCGTCGTGATCGATTTTTCGGTACATCTGCCCAAGCGTGCATTCGGCGAACTTGCTGCTCATGCCGAGCACTCCGACGAGGATCAGCCAGAAGATTGCTCCCGGCCCGCCGCTGCCAACGGCGATTGCCACGCCCGCTATGTTACCCAGGCCGACCGTGGCCGACAGGGCCGAGGCCAGCGCCTGGAAATGGGTAACTTCCCCCCGGTCTCCCGGCTTGTCGTATGCGCCCCTGGTCAGTTGAATGGCGTGCCAGAAGCCGCGCAGATTGATAAAATTCATGCGGAGCGTGAAGAACAAAGCACCCGCCAACAGCCAGGCCACAACCAATGGAAAACTCGAGCCCAGCCACTCCTCCGAGCCGAAATCGTAATAGATGACCGTCTCCAGCCGGTCGACCACGTTATGTCCGAACCAGTCGTCGACCTCGGCCATCCAGCCGGTCGCTTCCACCGCCTGCTGGGCGGCCGCCGGGGCCTCCTGGGGTGCCTCGGCCAGTACAACGCTGGGAAGAAGTGCCAGGCCAACAAGCAGCAATAACTGGGTAACCAGGGTGTAACGGCGAAAGTGGGTTCTCATGGGGTTCTTTTCTACTGCCCGCTGGTGGGGGTAACGGAAAGAAGTCTCTTTATGGCAAACCGCTAGCATACATCAGACAACCTCGCGCCGCGAGTGATTACCGTGGTGTTGCGGAAAAGAAATAGTCGCTATACTGGTGTGCCGGCGATCCGACAATGATATATTCAACGTGGCCATGAGTTGCGGCGCGGTGGCCAGGAGCCGGTAGTTTTCAGTTGTCAGTTGTCAGTGATTGGCGACAGCGGTTCGCGGGTATTTTGGCTGATAACTGATAACTAACAACTGACAACTAACAACTCAATTTTGGTTCATCCGGTTGAAGCGTAGCTGGGCCACGGGATCGCCAACATTAGGGT
>CAZDHN010000906.1:0-1997 GCA_964505115.1 uncultured Planctomycetaceae bacterium | reverse complement strand
TACTATTACGTTTGGGAGAACGGCCGCGCGCTGTCGGAATTCGGCGCGCTGTTCGTTACCGAGGCCGGCGGCGAGTTCGAGTCGGAGGCGTCGGGCAAGCAGAACGTCAGGGCCGGGAACGTGGTGCTCCTGTTCCCCAACGTCTGGCATCGGTATCGCCCCTCGAAGACGACCGGCTGGACCTACTACTGGACCCACTTCGGCGGCGGATACGCCAAGTATCTAACCAAACGCCAGTTCATTTCACCCAAAACACCCGTGCTGGAAACCGGCCTGGACGAGACGGTCTTTCACGCCTACCGCTGCCTGTTGGATCGCGCGCGCGGCGACCCGCCCGGGCTGCAACAATTGGCGGCCGCCAACGTGATGGAGATACTTGGAGCGTCCTTGGCGGCGGTCCGGTCGCGGCGGAGCGGAACGGAACTGGACGGGCTGGTGCGTCGGGCGATGCGGCAAATCGAGCAGTCGACCGAGGACCTTATCGACGTAAACCGACTGGCCGCCTCGCTGGAACTCAGCTACGACCGCTTCCGCCACATCTTCAAGGAGCACACCGGCCTGGCACCTTACCAGTACCACCTGCAACTGAGAATCAATCGGGCCAAGGAACTGCTTGCCGAAACGAGCATGTCGATCAAGGAGATCGCGGCCGTACTGAAGTTCGAGAGCCCCTACCACTTCTCGACCATCTTCAAGAAGAAGACGGGCATGTCGCCCACCCAATGGCGCGGACGTTCGGAAATCGGGAAGCCGAAGGACTGACTTCCACCTAATGCTCTGCCCAGATTTGATTTTGGGGTTGATGCGCTGACCGTGGGTGCCACTGCTGGCTTGTCCAGCAGTGCTTTGCCGTGCCGACCGGCTTCACACTGCTGGGCAAGCCAGCAGTGGCACCCCAATTCACAACCTTGACACAGCACTGGCACTAAGGGAGGTCAAGGTCGATCGTGTTCTTCGCGCTTGCCTTGACCTCGACCGTCAGGCCCGAGGTGCTGATCCGATTGTACTTGGTGGGGATGAGTGATGCGGGCGGCACGTATCCATCGGGGTCTTGCATGGGGTTCACGCCTGGCGGGGGCGGTGGAATGGCGGTCACGGCCACACGGTACTTCCCGGCCAGCGCGTTCAGACTATAGCCGCCCCCTGCGTTGATACTCGCGCCCGCCATCGGCCCCTCCAGCGGTACGAACGATACGCTGCCGGTCGTTACCGGCTTGCCTTGGCAGGTCACCCGTCCGCTAACCGGATAAGTGTCCGGCCCGGTATTCGAGCAACCGGCAAGCATCGTCACCGTTGACAATAGGCAGGAGAATCGGAAAAGGCGAGTGAGCACTTTGGGCACTTTCATGACGGTTCACGGCGTCCAATTGGTGACCTCGCCGCCGGCAACGGTGCCGAGGTCGCCATACAGGGTGAAGTCGATTGTCTCGCTGACGAAGTGTACGCTCCCGTCGGCCATCGCGAAGTTGGCTCCGCCCGGGTGCCGGCTGCCGAACCAGGTGTCGTTGTATTCGATTGTCTCGACGCCGCCTGACGGCATGTCGGGATCGCCGTAATAGTAGCCGATTTCCTCGTTCCGGGAGTTGATTGGCCAGCGCAGGTTTTTGGCGTGCACGACACAGGCACTCTGACCGCTGATGATAACGCACCCCAGCCAGCCGCCGCGCATGTAGGTACGTTCGCCCACGGCCAGTGTGTTGGAGGTCCCGTCGCGGATATCCCGCATCCGCCGACCGACGCCGGGGTAGATGAACCCGTCGGTCGAACAATCGCCGCACCAACCCTCCGGGCGATCCTGGAACTCGGTGCCGCGAAAAGCTCCGGGTCCCATCACTGCATGATAGTTCGAGCCGATACCGCTCCAGTTCACATAGGGTTTCGCGCTGGGGCACGTCCAACCCGGCGGGATGACTCGCAATGCGATGTCGAGGTTGGGGGCCACGTTGAACTGCCCGTCGCGGTCCAATTCGTCAAAAAGCCCCGTTTGCTCAACGTAT
>CAZDHN010000905.1:0-2003 GCA_964505115.1 uncultured Planctomycetaceae bacterium | reverse complement strand
AATCGGGCAACCTTCGCTTTGGTGGGCTAACAACTGTGATTTGCGGCACTAGCGTCCGCGTTTGGCCGGGGCCTTTCGGTCGAGCCAGTGTGGAGGCCGGGTGGGGTGCTTTTGCGAGCGAGACTCGGCCGCCGGGGCAAGCGTGAAGAAGAAGGTGGTTTCCCGGCCGAGCTCCGATTCCAACCAGATCCGGCCGCCGTGCGACTGGACGATCTTCCGCACGATCGTCAGCCCGGCGCCCGTCCCTTCGTATTTCTTCCGGCCGTGAAGACGCCGGAAAATCGTGAAGATGTCGTCGTAGTGCTTCTGCTCGATGCCGATCCCGTTGTCCTTCACGTAGATCGTTGCCGGATCTCCGGCCAGCACGCCGATCTCGACCTCCGCCCGCCCGCCGTCGTTGAACTTTAGGGCGTTGGAGATCAGGTTGCCGAAGACCATGCCGATAACGGTCGAGTCGCCGCGGACCTTGGGCAGTCTACCAACGATTCTAACCAGTGCGTCGCGCCGGTCGATCGTCGGTCGGAGCGAGGCGATCGCTTCCTCGGCCAGCGCGTGAAGATCGATCAGGTCGTCCGGCGGGCGCACGCTTCCGACGCGGCTGTAGGTCAGCAGGTTGTCGACCAACGTGGCCAGCCGATCGCACATCTTCACCAATGCGTCGAGGCGGCACCGCGCGCCGGAATCAAGCTTATCCTCGTAATCCTCGCGCAGAATTTCGCAATATGCGCTGATTCCGCGGAGCGGCTCCTTTAAGTCGTGCGAGGCGATGTAGGTGAAATCGTCCAGGTCGCGGTTGGTGCGATCGAGCTGTTCGGCCCGGGCTTTTAGCTCGACCGCCTGTTGCTCGATTTGCGCCCGGGCGGCCTCGACCTCGCGATTGTGGCGGAGCAGTTCGATTTCCGCCCGTTTCCGCTCGATGGCGTGGCGGATGGTTCGCGAGAGCAGCCGGCCTTCCAGATGGTCTTTTGCCAGGTAGTCCTGCGCGCCTTGCTGAATGGCCGCCAGCGCCAGCCCGTCGTCGTCGATGCCCGTCAGAATAACGATCGGCACGCTGGTCGCGGCGGCACGAACGGCCGCCAGCGTCTCTAGCCCGACCGAATCGGGAAGCCCCAGATCCAACAGCACGACGGCGAACCGTTTCTTATCCAGCAGGTTCAAGGCTTCTTCGAGTCGAGCAACCCGGGTCACGGCGAACAGCCCGAAGCTGACGGCCATCGCGCCGCGTCCTTCGCTGAGCACGAGCTGCACGATTCGAGCGTCTTCCGGCGAGTCTTCAACCAGAAGCACCTCGACCGGCTCGTGGATGTCTTGCCCTTGCATGGCGAAGCTCAGCTCACTGGCTTGGTAGTTCCGCTCGAGTGAGCCAAAGCTCCTCGATCAGTTTCAAGGCACGGACGAACTCGTCCATGTCCAACGGTTTGGTCAGATAACAATTGGCGTGTAGGTCGTAGCTGCGGCGGACCTCCCGTTGGGACGTGGAACTGGTGAGCACGATCACGGGAATCCGCCTCAAATCGGGATCCGACTTAATCTCGGCCAGCAACTCGATGCCGCTTTTCTTCGGTAGGTTGAGGTCCAGCAGGATCAGGTCCGGCCGCCTCTCCTCGCGGAGCATGCGCAACGCCAACTCGCCGCTTCGGGCGACCTTCAAGCGGCCGGCGATTTGGCCTTCCTTGATCGCCTCGCGGGCAAGCTGAATGTCGGTCAGGTTGTCTTCTATTAGAAGAATATCGGCGGATTGCGTCAGGGTGGCCGTACTCATCAAGGTGGGATCCGTTATTGGTGGGAAATAAGATGGCCGACCGATCGCGCGGCACTGCTGAGTAACTCTACAACAGATGGGGGGAATGTCAAATCAGCCCCGGGCTGTATGCCAAAAAATCGATGTGTTACCCATGTCCCCGAACAACTGTTACCTATGTCCCCAGTCTATACAGGGAGAGGGGGTGAGGGTTTCCAGAACTACAATACAAGGAACACTAATCTTCACTGATCGACACTAA
>CAZDHN010000904.1:0-2014 GCA_964505115.1 uncultured Planctomycetaceae bacterium | reverse complement strand
ATCCTGGCAGACCTGGTGCAAGAAGTGTTCGGCCAGCAAGGGGATGTCGGAAATCCGCTCGTACAGCGACGGCAACTCGATGTTGATCACGTTTACCCGATAGAAAAGGTCCTGGCGAAAACGTCCGTCGGCGACGGCCTGCGTAAGGTCCTCGTTGGTGGCCAGTATGATCCGGATATCGATTGAAAAGGTTTTGGTGCCTCCGACCTGCACGAATTCGAGGTCTTGCAGCACGCGGAGCAACTTGACTTGCATGGCGGGGCTGGCGGTGGCAATCTCGTCGAGGAAGATGGTGCCGGTGTCGGCCAGCATGAACTTGCCCATCTTGTCGCCGGCGGCCCCGGTGAACGCACCGGCCACGTGGCCGAAGAGTTCGCTTTCCAGCAGCGTTTCGGGCAGCGCGCCGCAAGCCACCTCGACAAACGGCTTGTCGCGACGTCCACTACGCCGATGTATGGCCCGGGCGATAAGCGACTTACCGGTTCCACTTTCGCCGGTAATCAGCACGGTGGCCCTGGTGTCGGCCACGCTGTCGATCATATCGTAGATTTTGGTCATCCGCCGGTCGGCACCGACGATATTCTCCATGCCGAATCGCATGTCGAGCTGCGCTTTGAGGTTCCGATTCTCCTCAATGACTTCCTGTTGGCTCAGCGCCCGCTGGATTGCCATCTCGAGTTCTTCGTCGATGAGCGGTTTGGTGAGGAAATCGAACGCTCCGGCGCGAATCGCCTCGACGGCCGCCTCGACGGAGCCGTAGCCGGTAATCATAATAACGGCGACCTTGGGATGGTTCCGGTGGCAATGTGCCAGGATATCGAACCCGTCCTCTTCACCCAGCCGGATGTCGGCGAGCACCAGATCGTATTCTTTCCGGTCGACCGCGGCGATAGCTTCGGCACAATTGGTGGCGGTGTCGAGCTGGTATCCTTGCTCGCGGAGCCAATCGGCCATCGAAGCTAGCAGGTGCCGATCGTCGTCGACCAGTAGCAGAGTGCCTTGTTTCATGTTATCGTCCCGGATTGGCCGCTTGCCCTTGGCCAGGTTAGCGTGTATTCAGATGAAGCGTGGTGGTTTTTCACTTCGTGCCGGTTCTCCCGGCCGGTAGCCGCCCATCGAAACATAGTGAATCAAAGCGGAACGGCTGTCGCCAAATATCTACGTCACGGGTTGTACAAAGTCAACGCGCGGTTTTGTGGCGTGGCTGGCGGCATTGAGGTTGCCCGACATGAAGTGCCCAAACGGCTCGATTTAGACCAGTAAATTCGGGCTAGGAGCGTGCTACCAGGACATCTGGGTGGCCAAATGTGGCAATTTCCAGTGGCCAGCGATTTTTATTGCATGTTTTTTTCCCGAATTGGCCGACAAAAAACCGCGTTTTCCCCTCGAATAGGGAGGTTTTGAGCAAATATACCACTTAATCGTGGGGGTTAATTAGTGGCTTCGGGGGATTCCACACTATCCTCGCATGGACTAGGATTTACTAATCGAGGAGGTTGGACATACCGGCCGCCTTGACTGTGTCGATCTGCTGGTGATCTTCACGCGGATGATTGACCGTTTGTGACATTCGAGCATTATCGGTCAGGGGCTGGCACGGGTATCTAATGACGATTGAACGTCGTAAGGTACTGAATGTGCCAAAGAGGGGGAGGCGTGATCCGCGGGGACTAACATAGAGCATTACTACTTCTTTTCTGGGAGAACCCAATGAGTGTCAGACTTCTTGTTGTCGATGACCACGAGGTCATCCGAACCGGACTAGCGAGCCTATTGGCGGGTTCGGAGATCGAAATCGTTGGCGAGGCGGCCAGCGGTAAGGAAGCGGTCACGGAAGCCGAGAAGTGCAAGCCGGACGTGATTCTGCTGGACATCCGAATGCCCGACGGCGACGGACTCTCCACGCTGGAGAAGCTTCGCGAGAAAGCGCCCGAAAGCCGGGTCGTGATGTTGTCGACATACGACAACCCCACCTACATTGCTCGGGCGGTTGCCTTGGGTGCCAGCGACTACG
>CAZDHN010000903.1:0-2019 GCA_964505115.1 uncultured Planctomycetaceae bacterium | reverse complement strand
ACGACAAAACCAAAGAGCTATACGGCCAGAAGGCACATTCTACCTGCATCGGTCCGGCGGGCGAACGGATGAGCCTGCTGGCAGCCGTCATCAACGACCGAGGCCGTGCCGCCGGACGTAGCGGACTGGGCGCCGTAATGGGCTCCAAGAAGGTCAAGGCCATCGTGGCCGTCGGCGATGCCAAACCGACCATGGCCGATCCGCAACGAATGAAGGAAGCCATCGTTAAACACCGCGCGTTCCTCAAGAAACAGCCGTTCGCGGGCGTCTTGAGCCAGTACGGCACGGCTGGTATTACGGCGGGTGCCTGCGCCGCGGGCGACACGCCCATCAAGAACTGGGGCGGCGTGCCCGACGACTTCACCACCGCTTCGAAAATCAGCGACGACGCGGTGATGGCGATCCAGAAGAAGAAGTACGGCTGCTGGCGATGTCCGATCGCCTGCGGCGGCGAGACGCAGGTCGAGCAAGGACCGTACGCCTCCCATACCCACAAACCCGAGTACGAAACGCTCGGTGCCTTCGGCACGATGTGTCTGAACGACAACCTCGAATCGATCAACCTCTGTAACGAGTACTGCAACCGTTACGGCTTGGATACGATTTCGGTCGGCTGCACGGTGGCGTTTGCCATCGAGTGCTACGAGAACGGGATCATCTCGGCCGAGGATACGGGCGGGGTCGAGCTTACCTGGGGCAATCACGCGGCGATAGTTGAGATTACCCGACAGATGTCCACCGGCGAAGGGTTTGGCGGCAAGGTATTGGGCGACGGCATGAAGGTGGCGGTCGAGCGGATCGGCGGCGACGCGGCCCAGTATGCGATCCACGTGCAGGGCGAAGAGGTGCCGATGCACGATCCGCGTTTGAACCCCGGCCTGGCAACCAGCTACAAGATGGACGCCACGCCCGGCCGACACACGCAGATGGGCTCCTGGACCGTCGAAGGTCAGTTCTCGCCTCCAGGACTGGTGACCGAGAAGATCGATAAGTACAAGTATTCCGGCAAGGGCAAAGCTCATCGGCTGGTGAGCAACCACTGGCACGCGACCACCTCGGCCGGCATGTGCATGATGGCCTGGGCCAACATGAAACCTGATGCGTTGACCGACTCGCTCTCGTTCACTACCGGCCACGAATTCACGCTCGACGAAGTCGAAAAGATCGGGGCCCGTATCGCCACGTTGCGAATAGCTTTCAATCTTCGCGAGGGGCTGCGGAATGTCGACTTCGTGATGCCCGGCCGCCTGGTCGGCTCGCCGCCGCTGCAATCCGGTCCATTGGAAGGAGTAACCGTCGACGTCGACACCCAGGTGAAGGATTATCTGGGAGAGATGGGTTGGGATCCAGAGACGGGCGTGCCTGAAAAGGAGACCCTCGAAAAGCTCGGGCTCGACTTCGTCGTCGCCGATCTGCATTGACAAGAGGGACGAGGGGCCGGAGGCCAGGGATCAGGGCCCAGTTAAGGACCGTTCACCGAGGATTTCGCTCGTCCCTGGTCCCTGTCCTCTAACCCCTGACCCCCTGCTTAGTCATGAGCAATTCCGCCGTTTGTGAACCGGTTCGGGAAACCGAGCGCCGAGCAGGCGACGATCGCAGACCCAAGCGGCAGCCCCGCTTTAGCGTGATCCTCTGGAACGACGAGGCTCATACTTACGCCTACGTAATCGTGATGCTCATGGAACTGTTCGGCCATTCGGCGGAAAAGGGGTTCCAGCTTGCCGAGCAGGTCGACACCCAGGGCCGGGCCGCCGTGTTGACCACCACCCGCGAACACGCCGAGCTAAAACGTGATCAAATCCACGCCTACGGCAAGGACCGCCTGATCGCCAACTGCAAAGGCTCGATGTACGCCACAATCGAGCCGCTGCCGGGCGAGTGAGCCGGCCGGAAATTTTCCCGTAGCTGGATTTGCGGAAATTCAGCCGTAAGGCAAAGAACCGAATTCTTGCGAATCCGGCTATCTAATATGACAGCGCCACTTCGACGACTTCGAGATGACGCCACCGGGCTTGCCCC
>CAZDHN010000902.1:0-2030 GCA_964505115.1 uncultured Planctomycetaceae bacterium | reverse complement strand
CTTGGGAATGGACGTGCTGCGTTGCAAGACTCCGGAAATGGCTCGTCGGGAACTCAGTCATATCAACCAACAGTGCCATTCGTACCGGACACCTTTTCCACGGAATCCACCCGCTGGCGGGGCAATTGGGCAATCTGGCCGGGAATTTGGGGGTTTTCGATGGCGTGGCCCCGGTTTCATGCTTTGTGGAAACCTGTCGTCTAGTTAAACTAGCTAAGAGAGAAGCAGGTTCTTATCTGAGGTTGCGGTCGAAAGAAGTGGCCATGTCGCGGATTTATCGCGACCAAAAGGCGATTTTCTACCGTATAGCCGGTAAAATGCCCTGTTCTGGGGCGAACCACAATTGGAGCTCGACATAAGGCCGTAACGGCCGGTTGCGATTATTGATCTTTGCATAGTCAATGCGCGAATCAAAGGGGGTTCCACCAGGGAACCGGGCTTCGCCCTTGATCATTGACTATGCAAGGGTCATTAGAGTTTGTGGAGATTCGGAGATTTGTCCACGTTACCGAACGCTAGTGGTGTGAAGTAGCATGTATCGGCCGCTTGCATGGAGTGTTTGCCATCTTCTGCTGTGGTGCTCGCTGGTCGTTGCCCAGCAGAGCGCGGAGCCGGCTGCGCCCAAGCCAACCAAACCGGCCGCCGAGCCGGCCAAGCCGACCAAGCCGCCCGCCGGGCAAGTTAGCGAGGCTCAACCGCCCCTGTACTTCCTGAAGGATAAAGACGGCAAGCTGCAGGCCGTCCCCGGCTTCAAGCTCGAAGATTTTGAAGAGCTTTACAATCTGAAGCATCAGTTGGGCAAGCGGGACCAAACACCGCGGTACAGCCTGCAGCAGATGTCGGCGGTTGGCGGCGTGACCGACGGTCACGCCAAGTTGACCGTCACGTTCCAGGTCTTGGTCCACGAGGAGGGATGGGTTCGCGTTCCGCTTCGGCTCGGTCGCGCGGTGCTGAGCGAAGGGCTCCAATACAAAGGGTCCGGCCAGCACTTCCTCCGCTACGAGACCAAGGGCGACGAGAAGACAGTGGGCAACCGCAAAGCCGGCGACGAGGGGTACGTTGCCTGGCTTAACGGTAAGCCGGGGGAACAACACGATCTTACACTCAAGCTCTTGCTCCCCTTGACGGGCGCGGGCGACGAGAACCGGCTGCAACTGCGGGCCCCGCTCGCCACCACCTCGGAACTCAAGCTGACGGTTCCGGTATCCGGCGCGCTGGCCACGGTTTCCGAGGGAGCCACGCTGCTTCCGCCGAAGTCGGCAGCGGGCAAGTCGGCAGCGGGCAAGTCAACCGAGCTAACAGTACTTGGGCTGGCCGGCGATTTTGAACTCAGTTGGCGCGAGTCCAATCACCAGGCCGTCGAAACGTCAACCGTCCTGGAGGCGGTCGGCGCCGTATTGGTCAAGATCGACAGCCGAAGCATAACCAGCGAGGCCACGATTACAGTCCGCGGTTACGGCGCGCCGCTGGATAGATTTCGAGTCCGACTACCCAAGGCCGCCGAATTACTCGATGATAATCCTTCCGGCTACACGGTTGTGCCGGTCACCACGACCGACCCGGCCGCCGGCGACAAGCGGATCGTGGAGATCCGTTTTCCGGAGAAGACATTCGGCCCGGTCGAGGTACGTCTGGCCATGCGACTGCCTTACGAGGTGGGCAAGCCGGGCGAGTGGTTGGAACTGGCCGGCTTCGAGTTGATGGGCGCCGCCCGACAGTCGGGGCATATTGCCGTGGTTGTATCGGGCGATTGGCGCGTGCTTTGGGGTCCCAGCCACGGCGTCCGCCAACTGGACGAGGTTCCCGAGCCGTTGCGTCACGAGTCTCTTGTCGCCGGCTTCGAGTATCTTGGCCGGCGTCACTCGTTGACGGCGCGAGTCGTGCCGCGAAAAACCCGAATAACCGTCGAGCCGGAGTATCTTCTGCTGGTCCAGGCGGATCGGGTGCGACTGGAAGCGAAGCTGAAGTACACGGTGCGTGGCGCGAAGGCTTTTTCGCTTGACGTGGATCTGGCCGGCTGGCAATTCGAC
>CAZDHN010000901.1:0-2037 GCA_964505115.1 uncultured Planctomycetaceae bacterium | reverse complement strand
TTTCAGGCCCAACGGGCCGCGCTGTCACAGCCCAGGGCGCAGCCCTGGGTACTTAACCGTCACCGCGCCGCAAGCCCCAACGGGGCGCGCTAACCGCTTTAGCGCGGCCCGTTGGGCCTTCCGGATTGGTCGTTCCGCAACAGTCCCAGGGCTGCGCCCTGGGCTATGATAGCGCGGCCCGTTGGGCCTGAAGCCGAGGAATAAAACCGGACCAAAATGAACACCACATTACTCCTCATTTTCGGGAGCCCATGGGTGCGCTCATCGCGCTGGCGCGTGACGAGTACAGTCAATCCTTCAACTGAAACAGCTTGGCCAACGCATCCATTAGCGCATGCGGGATGCCGTGGCGGGATTCCTGGCGAAGCGATTCCAGCGGCGGGTGCAGAAGCTTGTTAATCAGGCGGTCGAACGATTGGCCGATCTCGTCGCGGGCGTGATCGTCAAGTTCCGGCAGCTTGTTCAACAAGCGTTGCAGTTCGTCTTCTTTCGGCTTCTGCCAGCCCTGCTTAAGCTGCTGGACCACCGGTCCGGTCGCCCGGTGATGCATCGTGGCCATGAAGCTGTCGGTCTCCTGCTCGATGATCTTGGTGGCCGCCGGTAGTTCTTTGTCCCGCTCCCGCCGATTCTGCTCGCAAGCGGTTCGCAAATCGTCGATCGAGTAGAGATACACTCCCGACTGCCGGCCGATGGCCGGATCAAAATCGCGCGGCACGGCCAAATCGAGAACGAACAACGGCCAGCGGGAGCGGGCCGATTCGATCTGGCGGAACAGGTCCAGGTCGACAATCGGCTGCTCGGCCCCGGTCGTGCTGATGACCAGATCGGCCGCGGCCAACACTTCGGGCAGGCGACTCCACTCGACAGCTTGCCCCTGCCACTTGGCGGCCAGTTCCTCCGCCCGGCGGGCGCTGCGGTTGATTACCGTCAGGTCGCTGGCCCCTTCGTTCCGAAGGTATTGAAGCGTTTCGTCGGCCATTTCGCCGGCGCCGATCACCAAGGTGCGCTTGTCGTCGAAGCGTTCGAATATCTGTTGGGCGAAGTCGGCCACGGCCACGCTGGGAATACTCAGCCGGCGTTCGTTGATGGTCGTCTCGGTGGCCACGCGCTTCGCTACCTTGACGGCCGCCTGGAACGCGGCGTGTGTCAGCGGCCCCGTCGCATCCTGCTCGGTAGCCAACTGGTAGGCTTGCTTAACCTGGGCAAGGATTTGCGACTCGCCGACGACCATGCTATCGAGACTGGCAGCCACGGCGAACAGATGCCGTATGGCTTCCGCCCCGGTCCGCTGGTAAAGGTGCTCGAAGACCTCCTCCGGGTCCAGATCGTGACAGCGGGCGAAGAACTCGGCCACCTCGTTGCGGGAAAGCACGGTGGCGTTCTCGGTCGCCGTGTAAAGCTCGACCCGATTGCAGGTGGAAACAAGCACGGCCTCCATCTTGGGGAACTCGCGGCGGAGTTCCTCCAAGGCGGCCTGGCTCTGCCGAGGGCTGAAAGCCAGCCGTTCGCGCAGCTCGATCGAGACGTTATGGTGACTGCATCCTACTACCTGCATCTTCATGACATGCCCCCCTGACGCCACGAGAGGGGACAGGACCACGTTTTCGGGTAACAGGTGACGGTACGTGTTAGCCCCGTACGTGTTAGCCCCGTCGCCTGCGACGGGAGAAGTGGCGGAAACCGACCCGCCTGCCGGTCGCAGGCGACCGGGCTAACTGCCACCCAACGCTGAACCATGCCAGAAGACGTCTTCTGACCGAAAAATGGACCAGTCCCCAACTGGTCGCTCGACGAACGCTGGCGATTCCCACCGTGCTGGGTATCCATCAACAGGCCGGCTCCCAGCGCGGCGATCAGGAACACGAAGCTGACCAGCGTGAGGTAGGCTACCTTTCGGCCCGCCCGAGCAGGCTTGTAGACCAGGCCGACCGCCATGGCGAGAACCAACCAGCCGCACAGCACCATGCTGCTCAGCACGACCGGATCCGTCCAGGGGACCGAATCGGTCGGGTTGGCGCGGTTGATCAGCTTCAACAG
>CAZDHN010000900.1:0-2054 GCA_964505115.1 uncultured Planctomycetaceae bacterium | reverse complement strand
AGAAGAAGTCCCCTTCTTCGAAATCGGCGACACGGTTGACGTGCATTGCCGTATCCTCGAAGGCGAAAAGGAACGGATCCAAATCTTCAACGGCGTGGTTATCGCCCGAAGCGGATCCGGCACCCGGGAGATGTTCAGCGTTCGCCGAACCGTTCAGGGCGAAGGCGTCGAGCGGAAGTTCCCCTTGCACTCGCCGCGGATCGCCACGATCGAGGTCAAGCGGTCGGCCGTCGTCCGCCGCGCGAAACTCTACTATCTCCGCGATAGAGTGGGCAAGGCCACCCGGCTCAAGGAACGCCGCGTCGACCGCAAGAAAACGCGTTAGCGCGTTTATCGGGCTGAACTTACCGGTAGCTGAACTCGCAAGAGTTCAGATGGTTCGGGCTGAATTCTTGCGAATCCAGCTACGAGAGTTCAGATGGTTCGGGCTGAATTCTTGCGAATCCAGCTACAAGAGTTCAGATGGTTCGGGCTGAATTCTTGCGAATCCAGCTACGGGTGACGGAAATCAACCGCGGTGGGGGGAGCATGGCGTCGTATCGCGCTATCATCGCCGAGCGGTTACGTCGCGTGTTCGCGCCCAAGACACTCGGCCAGCGCGGCGAGGCGGCGGCCGCCCGATTCCTCAAGCGGTTGGGCTATAAGATCGTCGCCCGGGGCGAACGCGACAAGCAAGGCGAATTGGACCTGGTGGCGGTCGACGGCCGGACAGTCGTCTTCGTCGAGGTCAAGACGCGCCGTTCGGCCGACGCCGGTCATCCGGTCGAGGCGGTCGACCCGATCAAACAGCGCCGCCTAACGCGACTCGCCGTCACCTTTCTCAAGCGTCGCGGCCTGCTCGACGAATCCGCCCGCTTCGACATCGTGGCCGTCACCTGGCCCGCGGACGAGCGTAAGCCCACGATCGAACACTTCCCCAACGCCTTCGAGGCGGTCGGCAAGCGGGAATTCTTCTCCTGATCGCGGCGCAACACTGGGGACTGGTCCATTTTTCGGCCGAAAAGCGTCTTTTTCGCATAGACGATGGCCGAAAACATGGACCTGTCCCCTTTCGTGGCGCATGGATCCCAATAGCCGTCAGCGGAAGCTGGCGGTTGCCCGAGCCACAACGCAACCGCCAGCTTCCGTTGGCGGCCAAGGAATAAATCACATCGTTTTTCTGGTTGTTAAAACAAGTTTTTTCTTGCGCGGACACTTCTTTTTGGTGGACCGGACTGGTAATCTGTGCGTACTTGATCGGTATGTTTCACCCATGAAAGAAGGAGGGAGTTTGTGATGTCGAGAAGAAGACCGTTCCGAATCGTGGCTTTGGCGACAACGGCAGCCGTGGCGATTGTGTTGGCTGGAAATCTCCCGGCCGTTTCCCAAGAGGGCACGACGGCCAAACCCAAGGCGGCCCAGGCCGGCGAGAAGCAGACGACGAAAAAGAAGACTCGCAAGTTTCACGGTCGCCTGCCGGCCTACTATGCAAAGGTGGTCGACGACAAGCAGCGCAAGTCGATCTACGCCATCCAGAAGGAGTACAAGCCGAAGATCGACGAACTGAAGGCCCAACTGGCCGCCCTGACCAAGGAACGGGACGAAAAAATCCTCGCCGAACTCACTCCCGAGCAACGCGAAAAGGTCGCGGCAGCACGGAAAACAAGCCAAGAGAAGAGGCGAAAGACAGCCAAGACGGAGAAGCAGCCGGCCGCCGCAACCCCAAGCAACAAGTAGTGGTCGGCAACCACACGTTGTAATTCCGTCCCTCAGCCGCCGGCGCCGGGGGGTTGGATTTCGACGTTGCCGCCTTGCGCGGTTAGATGGTTGTGCGTCCAACTTGCAGGAGTTTGGCGGGCTCGGTTCTTGCTGTCGAGATCGCCGGCCCAATCGCTGCCAGGATAGGCGCGGCACAAATTCTCGTAACAGTGAAGCGCCAACCCGATCTGCTTGAGATTGTTGGCACACTGTATCCTCCGAGCCGCCTCGCGCGCCGACTGTACGGCCGGCAGTAACAGGGCGATTATTGACCCTTGCATAGCCAATGATCCAGGGCGAAGCCCGGTTCCCTGGCG
>CAZDHN010000899.1:0-2074 GCA_964505115.1 uncultured Planctomycetaceae bacterium | reverse complement strand
TGCCGGGGCCCTTCGCTCGGGATGTGTTCGATGGCCCATGTGTCATTTGCCTGCTGGGCCTCCTCAAGCTCACTGGCTATCTCCTCCGGCGTCGAGCCCATCATGAACTCGCCGGGCGGGATGAGGACGAGCTTCACGCCGATGGAGTTGGTCTGCTCCAACGGCTTGCCGAGATGCTTGGCCCAGGCTTGTTGGTGTTTCTTGGCTTGAGCCGCATCAAAGGGGGCAACGGCCGTCGCGGGCTCTTTCTCCGCTTTCAGCTTTCCGCTTTCCGCTTTGGGCTCCGGCTCGCGGGCAGGTGGTGAAGGGGTCAAGGGAGAAGGAGTAATAGTCCTGGCCACGCGAAAGCCGCTGGAGCTGCTGCGTTGACTCACGCCGAAGTAGTCGCGGAGCGCGCACCGGAAGCCGCCCGGATGGCAGAGGCCCCACGACCCACCACGCACCACGCGATTTACACCAGAAGCGGGGCCGGTAGGGTTGTCTGGAGGAGACTGACTGTAGTAGTCGGCCCAGTGCCAGTCCGCACACAACTCATTAAGATTGCCATGCATGTCGTAAAGCCCCCAAGCGTTGGCTTTCTTGAGGCCCACGGGATGAGTCTTCGAGCCCGAGTTCACAGCCCACCAAGCGTAGTCTCCGAGGGTTTTTGCCGCATCACCAAAGCAGTATCGAGTCGTGACGCCGGCCCGGCAGGCGTATTCCCACTGCGCTTCGGTGGGCAGCCGGTAGACATCTCCGCTCGCCCGCTCTTCGGGAAGCGCTGAAAGCCGGCGGCAAAACTCCTGGGTCTCGGTCCACAAGACATTATCTACTGGAGCTTCCTCTCCGGCGTTCTTGAAACAGCTCGGGTTGGAACCAACTATTCGCTCATACTGAGCCTGGGTCACTTCGTGCAGCCCCAGGTAGAACGGCCGGGTAATTCTCACGCGATGCCGCGGGCCCTCGGTGTGGAGTCGATCAATACTCCCCTTTGAGACCTGTCGCTCTTTCGCTTCCTTAACGAGCCGCTCGATTTCTTCGGGCGTGGAGCCCATCATGAATTCCCCCGGCGGGATCAGGACGAGCTTCATGCCGACGGAATTCGTGATTTCCACCGGCAGGCCCAGGTAGTCGGCCCAGGTCTTTTGATATTGCTTGGCTTGGGCCGCGTCAAACGGGGCAACGGCCTGTGGTGGAGGAGGGCCTTTCCTTGCACTGCTGGACGAGCCAGCAGTGGCACCCGACGCCGCTTTCAGCTTTCCGCTTTCCGCTTTGGGCTCCGGTCCGCCGCCCACGAGGCTCCAGACTAGGGCCACGAGGAGGATGCCAAGGCCGATGCCGGCGCCTAGGAGGATGTGCCGATTGGCCGCCGCCGCGGCGATCAGCTTCTTGGGTAGACTGCTGTCCGTTACATGCTCGACCTGATAGGTTTCCGTGTTGGCCAGGCCGGCCGCTACCGGCGGCTTCCGCGTGGCCGTGCCGCCCTTCGAGACGTTTTGTAGGAACGAGGTGAGCGCGCCGTCGCTGGGAGGGTCGTCGGCAATCGGACCGGCGGCGGGCCGCTGGGGTGCCACGCAAGATCGTAGGGCGGCGATCACCGTGCCCATCGATTGGTAACGATCTTCCGGCTTCTTGGCGATCATCTTCCCGAAGACTTCGTCCAACTCCTCGGGCACTTCCGGGCGAGCGTCGCGGAGCGAGGGGATCGGCTTCTGGATGTGGGCCAAGAGGACCTGGATTTGCGTCGCGCCCGTAAAGGGAGGTTTGGCGGTCAACAGCCGATAGAGCGTGCAGCCCAGCGAGTAGATGTCGGCCCGATGGTCGGCCGCGTGGGTATCTTCGGCCTGCTCGGGCGCCATATAGTCGCAGGTGCCCATCGCCTCGGCGCTGTCGGGTAGCCGCTCGCCGCCGGAGTCGGCATCATGTGCCGCTCCGTCGATTCGCGCCAAGCCCATGTCGAGTATCTTGACCGTGCCCTTTTTATCCAGCAGCAAGTTGGCCGGCTTGATGTCGCGATGCACGACGCCTTCCGAGTGTGCGTACTCCAGCCCGCGTGCCGCCTGGACGATGCAATCGACCGCCTGGCCGATCGGCA
>CAZDHN010000898.1:0-2079 GCA_964505115.1 uncultured Planctomycetaceae bacterium | reverse complement strand
TCTCCGAAGCCTACGAACTGCTCCGCAAGCTGGGCCACCCCGAAAGCGACGCCCGCCGCCTCATCGACGCCGCCCTGTCGGCCAAGAAGAAGTACAAGGACGTGCAAGCCCTGCTACAGGCGATTTATCAGCAGAGCCAGCAGTAGATGTAGGGTGGGGCTGGCTCCTAAAAACTGGACGTTTTGTCGAGGAAACGCCGTCGGCCGTTTTGTTCGTTTTTGTTCCATCCGCGATCTGCCGCGGCGACCTACTTCCCAGCCCCAAAGGGGGCGACGCTATATCAGCCCAGGGTGGAGCAAACGCGAGCCCCGCGAGCGTTTGCGCAACCCTGGGTAACGATCTCCAGTTTTTGGGAGCCCACCCTCACCCCCGGCCCCTCTCCCAAAGGGAGAGGGGAGAACTTCCGCAACGGAAACTGTTACTACTTCTCGCCCATCAGCTTCGACACGCTGGGCTCGATGGCTTCGGCCCAGGTTTTGTAGCTGGCGGGGGTTAGGTGCAGCAGGTCGGGCATGACCTCGCGGCTGAGCGTGCCGTCTTCATTAAGGAAGCTCTTGCCGATATCCAGGTAGAAGACGTTCTTGTCGTCGGCCAGTTTGGCGACGATTTGGTTGGCGCCCTCGTTCACCTTGCGGCGGGCGTCGTCGTTGTTCGGGCCGCGGGGGAAGACGGCCAGAATCAAGACCTTCGTCTTGGGCAACTTCGTGCGAAGCTTCTTGACAATCGCTTCGATCCCGTCGGCGATCTCCTTCGATGTATTGTCGCCCGAGTTGTTCGTGCCGATCATTAGCACGGCCGCCTTGGGTGAGATGCCGTCGATGTTGCCGTTGTCCAGCCGCCAGATAACGTGCTGCGTCCGGTCGCCGCCGATACCCAGGTTCACCGCGTTGCGAGGCGTGTAGAACTTCTCCCAGACTTCCTTGCCGCCGCGTTCCCAACCGTGCGTAATCGAATCGCCGATCAGCAGCAGGTCGACGTTGCCCTGCTTGACCCGGGCGTTCATGCTCTCGTGGCGGTCCTTCCACCACTTGCTATCGCGCGGGACCGGTTTTACGGCCGAATGCAGCTCGGCATCGGCGGCAATTGCCGCGGCCGAGAACGCCATAGCCGAAAACCACGACAGGGAAACGGCTGCAACCAACAACAGACTCAAACGGACGTGTCTCATGGCATCACTCCTGGACAGGGTTTCATAATCTCGCGAATTGTCGTTTATTGACCCTTGCACGGCCAATGACCGAGGGCGAAGCCCGGCTCCCTGGCGGAATCCCCTTGAGCCGCGCATTGACTATGCAAAGATCAATAACAGGCAGTTCATCATATCCGCGGAAGTGCTTGCGTGCAAACGGCGCCATCTTGTAGCCGGATTCGCAAGAATTCGGTTCGTCGCGTTACGGCTGAATTTTTGCGAATCCAGCTACACCTAAATCGCACGCGATCGGTCGCGCGGGCCCCCATGCCACGTTGGGGTGATACTTGACAACCCCCATTGCGGCGAATACACTGAGATTGGGTGGCGCGAGGGGGACAGGTCCATATTTTCGGCCATCGTCTATCCGCAAAAGGCGTTCTTCGGCCGAAAAATGGACCAGTCCCCAACTGGCTGTGAACCGTTACAGAAATCGTTCAGCTTTCCAAAATGGCGAACGTCAACAACAAAGGGCTCTTGTCGCTGCTGGCTGCCGGGACTTTGATGTGTGCAACGGCCGCCGGGGCCGATGCTTCGTCGGCCGGGCAACTGGCCGAGCGCTACCTGCGGAGCCACATCCAGCGGCAACGGCTGATCGCGGGCAACGCATTTCTTGAGGAAGAACTCGACCGGCTGACGGCAGCCGCCAAGGACGGATCGGACTGCCGGCGGCATCTGGAACAACTCAAGGCGGCGGCGGACGAAACGCGCCAGGCGCTGGAGCCGCTGCTGAAGCAGAACTCGCAACCGGTCGTCCAGGGCAGCGCGGCCGACAAGACGCTGGCCCGGCTCGACGAGCAACTGGAGCATAAGCGAAACGCCTGGCTCGCGACCCGAACGGCACGGAATCAAGCGGTTCTGCTGCTGATGGGCTTGCGTGACGACGGCTG
>CAZDHN010000897.1:0-2081 GCA_964505115.1 uncultured Planctomycetaceae bacterium | reverse complement strand
CCTGGGTGCCAGGGTGATCGGCGTCGAGATGGATGCCGACGGGATAATCCCCGAGGCGCTCGAGCAGGAACTCGCCCGATTGGAAAGCGCCGGCTGCCTGGATCGGGTCAAACTGATCTACGTGGCCAGCTACTACGATAACCCCTGCGGGTTGACAATCCCGGCCGAGCGGCGACCGCAATTGGTGGAAATTGCCCGACGCTGGTCCCGTCAGAGCAGAATTCACCTGATCGAAGATGTTGCCTACCGCGATCTTCGCTACTGGGGCGACGACATACCGAGCATTCGCTCGTTCGATCCGGACGGCCGCACGGTTAGCGTGGCGGGCAGCTTCTCCAAGTCGTTTTCGCCGGGAATTCGCGTCGGCTGGGGTATTTTGGCTCCGGATCTGGTCGAGCCCGTGCTGAGCCAGAAGGGCCACATCGACTTCGGCTCGCCGAACCTGAACCAGCACCTGATGACTGCCGTCCTGGAGAAGGGGCTTTTCGATACGCATCTGGTCGCTCTGCGCCGGGCCTATCGCCATAAGATCGAGGCCCTGCTGGAGGCGGCCGACGAACATCTGGGGCCGATCGGCCGTATCCACTGGGTCCGCCCGACTGGCGGGCTGTACGTCTGGCTGCGTCTGCCCGAGGGGATCGACACGGGCTTGTCGGGTCCGTTGTTCGATCGCGCGATGGCCGAGGGTGTGCTTTACGTGCCGGGCGAGTACTGCTACGCGAGCGAAGGTTGCCCGGTCGCTCGGAACATGATCCGCCTAAGTTTCGGCATGCCCTCGCCCGAAGGTATCCGCCGGGGCATCGCATCGCTGGCCCGGGCTATCAGAGGAGTGATCTGATGGGGATTATCGACCGCTATTTGCTCCGTCAATATATGCAGACTTTTCTGATTTGTTATTTGAGTCTGACGGGGCTTTACGTGGTGTTCGATGCCTTCACGAACCTCGAAGCATTCTTAGAGTGTGCCGATCGGGCGGGCGGCCTGGCTCGTTTGATGGGCCGGTATTACATATTCCGGGCGATTTTCTTCTTCGATCGGACGGCCGGACTATTGACTCTCGTGTCGGCCATGTTCACGGTGACCTGGATTCGGCGTCACAACGAGTTGACGGCGTTGATGGCGGCCGGCATTTCGCGGGTGCGCGTGGTAATGCCCGTCATATATGCCTCGATCCTGATTGCCCTGCTTGCCGCCGCGAATCGGGAACTGGTGATTCCGACTTTTCGCGAGGAACTGGCTCGCACGCCCAACGATCTGCTTGGCGACGCCTCCCGAGACATGGAGCCATGTTACGATAATCTGACGGATATTTTGATCCGCGGCCGGGGCACCTCGGCCAACCGGCGGCGGTTGACGGAGCCGAATTTTCTGCTACCCGAAACACTGGCCAATTACGGCAAGCAGTTAATCGCCGACGAAGCATTCTACCATCCGGCGGAAGCCGGCCGGCCCGGCGGCTACCTGCTAAAGGGCGTCAAAAAGCCGGAGGATCTGCACCAGCGAGCATCGCTAAAGTTGGACGGCAAACCGGTGATTATCACTCCTCGCGACGCTTCCGACTGGTTGGGGAAAGATGAATGCTTCGTGGCCAGCGACGTCAGTTTCGAGCAGTTGACGGGCGGACACGCCTGGCGTCAGTACGCTTCCACCGCCCAATTGATAAGCGGATTGCGAAACCCGAGTCTCGATTTCGGCGCCGACGTGCGCGTGGCGATCCACTCGCGGTTGCTGCAGCCGTTTGCCGACATTACGCTGTTGTTCCTGGGCCTGCCGCTAGTGCTGACTCGCGACAGCCGTAACGTCTTCATTGCCATCGGGCTCTGCGTGTTGGTGGTGTCGGTGTTCATGTTGGTGGCCCTGGCCTTCCAGTGCCTTGGGGCGAGCTATCTCCTAAGACCCTCCCTGGCCGCCTGGGCGCCGCTGATAATCTTCGTGCCGCTGGCCGTGGGCATGGCCGAGTCGATGTGGGAGTAGGGCTGGGCTCCCGAAAATGAGGAGTAATGTGGTGTTCATTTTGGTCCGGTTGTGTTCCTCGGCTTCAGGCCCAACGGGCCGCGCTATCATAGCCCAGGGCGCAGCCC
>CAZDHN010000896.1:0-2087 GCA_964505115.1 uncultured Planctomycetaceae bacterium | reverse complement strand
AACCGCTCGGGCGTAGCCGTCGAGCACGGCGGTCGCCCCGTGAGATTGGCCGGCCTTGGGTGGCTTCTCGCTCGACGCGCTGGCGGTTGCCTGCCGGGCCAGATCGCCAGGGTCGCGGTTGGGCAAATCGATGATGTGCGCGCCGCTCTTCAGCAGTTGTTGCTGAAGTTCGGCCAGGTGGTTGCGGTGGACATCGCGTGGCGTGCAGTCGCGCCGGGCACAGATCGCCGCCGCCGTGCCCGACGCCTGACCGATTACCGCGCAAGTGAGCATCACCCGGGTGTTCGACAGCGCCATGTGACTGGCCGAGATATTGCGGCCGGCCATCAGCAGGTTGTCGATGTTCTTCGAGAAGAGGCTCCGGTAGGGGATGGAGTAGGGCTGGCCGATACGGCACTCCCACAGAGGAATCCGCATCGTGTGGCCCTTGCGAAAGAAGCCCTCGGGGTGATGATCGTCAAGGGACCAGCCGCCGTACGCTACCCGATCGGCAAGAAGCGTTTGGTCGACGATGTCGTTTTGGTTGAGCACGTAGTCGCCGATGAGCCGGCGGTTTTCCCGCTTGCCCGCCACATGGCCAACCCAAACCAACTTGTGGTTGGCCGCCTTTTCGCGCAACTCGTCGCAATGGTTCTTGACGTGGTCCCAGATACCCCAGATCAACCGCAGCAGGTCGTCACGGATTTGTTCGGCGTCGCGGTAGGTATCGCGGGTGCCGCCGAGTTCGATCTTCCACTGCCAGCCGATCTTTTGGGTTAGCAGGGGGTGACGGCCGGGTGTGAAACTGTCGCAGCTTGGGAATTTCATGGCCCAGGCAGGCGGCTCGAACGGTTGCGATGAGTCGGTCGGCTGGCTGACGTATTTTAGCGAATTACCCATCGTCCGGCGGTCGCCCGTCTCCGGGGCCAGCGACTCGCCGTACATCGAGCGCGGTTCGCGTCCGTGCCGATGTTCTGCGCCGGCCCAAACACCGATCGACCCGTCGCCCGTGCAGTCGATGAACACCCGGCCGGGAAAACGCATCCGTCGGCCGCTGCGCACGTCGACCGCCACCACGGCTCCGATCGTCTTGTCCGACTGCATTTCGACGCCCGTTACGTGGTTGTTCAAATGCAAATCTAGATTCGGCTCGGCCGCGACCAATCGCATCAGTCGGCCGGAATAGAGCTTCGCTTCTTTCGTGGTTTGGTTGCCCGCGGTGCGAACCTCTTCAATCAGGCCCGTCTCTCGCGGGTCGAGCGGGTCCTGCTTGCCGTGCGGCCAGACGCCAACCGGCGGTACGAGTATCTCGACGCTGGCGTTGCCGCCCAAGACGGGCCGGTTCTGGATTAGCACGGTCTTCGCTCCCATCCGGGCGGAGGAAACGGCCGCCATGCAGCCGGCCAATCCGCCGCCGATCACGACCACGTCGTGCGGCTTCGCCTCGATGACTTTCCGGCTGACCCCTTTCTGGCTGAATCTGCCGAATTGCTCGCGGAGCCGGGCAATGGCGTCTTTCGCGGCCGGCGGTGTCCAGTGAAGATTGCTGCAAAGCACGATGGCGTCGCATCGGGCGTAGAAGCCGGTCAGGTCCTGAAGCCGCACTTCGATCTTGCCCGACAGCTCGTGTATCCCACCCGATTCCCAATGCCAGCCCGGCTTGCCGCTTTCGCCGAAGACATGTTCGTCCGGCCGTCCGGCCAGCACGATGCGGAACCGCCCGGGATGATGCTCGGGCGCCCAATCCTTCGTTCGGGCCCAAAGTCGATACCGGCCGGCCCGAGGCAAAGTGATGGTAGTTTTCGCGTCCGCGACCGGCCTGCCCAGCCCAACGGCCATCAAGTAGGGCGAGCCCATCTGATCGATAAACTGCGCGTCGTTAGTCCAGCCGCCATATTGCTCGAACTGTTCCGTTTCCAGCCAAACCGGATCATGCTCGGCCGCCAGGCAGGCGGAACATCCGATGGACAATAGCAGTACGATTGAGAGGCAGATTCGCATGGGATGTTCCTTGTCAAGTTGCACGCGGGTGGCTGGTGGCTCAGCGCAGCGAAGCCCCAGGGCAAGCCCTTCTTAGCCATCCTAAATTATAGCGATAACAACACCCG
>CAZDHN010000895.1:0-2094 GCA_964505115.1 uncultured Planctomycetaceae bacterium | reverse complement strand
GGACGAGGCATTGCATTTGACCAAGGTGGCCGCCGACAGCGGTGTCGATGCCGCGCTGGTCGTGGCTCCGTACTACAACAAGCCGACCCAGGAGGGTTTTTATCGGCACTATAAGGCGTTGGCCGAGGCGGTCGACATTCCCATCTGCGTTTACAACATCCCCGGCCGGACGGGCAAGAACATCGAACCGGAAACCATCGTGCGGCTGGCCGAGGTGCCGAACATCGCCATGGTGAAGGAAGCCACCGGGTCGATGGATCAGGCGTCGCGGATCATCTCGATGACCGACCTCACCGTGCTCAGTGGCGACGACAGCCTCACGCTTCCGCTGATGGCGATCGGCGCCCGAGGTGTCGTATCGGTTGTGGGCAACATCGTGCCCAAGGACATGATCGCCCTGGTTGCCGCCTTCGAGTCGGGCGATATCGCCGAGGCCCGGCGCTGGCACCACAAGCTCTTCCCGCTCTGTCGCGACATGCTGGGCCTCTCGACCAACCCGATCCCCATCAAGGCGGCCATGAAAATGCTCGGCCGCGACACGGGCGAACTGCGAATGCCGATGACCCCGCTCTCGGCCGACGAGGAAGTCAAGCTCCGCGCGACCCTGGCCGATTATGGATTGCTGTAGCCGAGAGGCGACTGACCGGAAGTAACTCACCCGTAGCTGGATTCGCAAGAATTCAGCCGTGACGCAAGAACCGAATTCTTGCGAATCCGGCTACAGACTACGGATTGCTGTGGCCGAGAGGCGACTGACCGGAAGTAACTCACCCGTAGCTGGATTCGCAAGAATTCAGCCGTGACGCAAGAACCGAATTCTTGCGAATCCGGCTACAGACTACGGATTGCTGTAGCCGACACCACCATGTTCTACGTGCTTATCCTCTGCGAGTATCCGACGCTGCACGGTGGCGAGCGATCGATGCTTTCTACGTTGGATGCCGTGCGGCAAGCCGGCTTCGCCGTCACCGTGGCGGCGCCGCCCGAGGGAGCGTTGGCCGAAGCGATCCGTCGGCAAGGCGTCGAACTAGCGCCGCTCGCCTTTTGCGATGCCGCCGGCAAACGGTTACCGCAAGACCGTTTGCGCGAACAACTCGCCACGCTGATTCGCAACCTCAAGCCCGACCTGCTGCACGCGAACAGTCTTTCGATGGGACGGTTGGCAGGGCCGGTCGCCCACGAGTTGCACGTGCCCGGCATCGCGCATCTTCGCGATATCGTGGGGTTGAGCCGCCAGGCCATCGCCGACTTGAATTGCAACACGCGATTGCTGGCCGTTTCCGAGGCAACCCAACAATTCCACGTCGAGCGGGGCCTCTCGGCCGAAAAAACCCACGTGCTACATAACGGCGTCGACCTGGATCGGTTCCGGCCGCGACCCAAGTTGGGTTACTTGCACCGTGAACTGAACCTCCCCGCCGATGCAATGCTCGCCGGCACCATCGGCCAAATCAGCCTTCGCAAGGGACAGGATCTTTTGATTCAAGCGGCCAGATTGCTGAGCGAGCGATTGCCGCGTCTGCACTTTCTGATCGTCGGGCAGCGTTTTTCGGAAAAAGCCGAATCGAGGCGGTTCGAGGACGACTTGTACGCGGCGGCCGGCAGTTCGCTGGCTGGGCGGCTGCATCTGCTGGGCACGCGCGACGACGTCGATCGGCTGCTCGGCGAGTTGACGCTGCTGGTGCATCCGGCCCGGCAGGAGCCGTTGGGGCGAGTGCTCTTGGAAGCAGCGGCCGCGGGCGTGGCCGTCGTGGCGACCGAGGTGGGCGGAACGCCCGAGATATTTCCGCCCGAGTGCCAGGCCGCCCAACTCGTTCCCGCCGGCGACGCCGACGCATTGGCCGCGGCGATACTCCGCGTGGCGGACGACGCCCCGTTTCGCGCCCGCCTCGCCGCCGCCGCCCGCCGCCGCGCCGCAGAGGCGTTCGACGCAAAACTCGCCGCCACCGGCCTGATCGAGCACTACCGGCAGGTGGTTGGCGGATTGCGTAATTGCCTTTGACCTCGCGGTCTGTCGCATCCAGTGTGATGGGTTGAAAAAGGGTGTCACTGCTGGCTTGCCCAGCAGTGTCTTGGCGGCGATTGTACTTCGCA